>JAFCDD010000032.1 GCA_017609845.1 Candidatus Woesearchaeota archaeon
TAACTTTATTGTAATAGAAAATAAAAATTAAAAGCTGGAATTTACAAGAACATTCGTTCTAGTTTCATTATCATTTACTCTTGAATCCATTCCAACTAAAAATTTAATTCTTTTTCTATCAGCAATAGACGTTATGTCTCTTGTTATAGTACCATCAAAAACAACAGCAAAAACATTATTCAAATGTCCAATTGTTGCTGTTAATTCACTAGTTGGAACCTTACCCAAAATCTCTAAATTTTCATCTAAGATATATGCTCCTCTGGTTCCCATTAAATCTTCTAACATTCCTTTAAATTTACTTTTAAATTTCTCAGCAGAATCTTTTCTTTGAACTTTATATGTTCTGGTGCCCACCCTACTAGTACTTGCACCACTAACTTCTTTCTTTTTTGTTTCTTTTTTAGGATACCTAGAATATCTATTTTCCTTGTCATATTCCAATTTAAACTGCTCCAATGTTATTCTATTCCTTAATGCTTTGTGAATCTCTTTTTTTGTTATCTCTTCAACTTCTTTTCCATCTGGTGCCTTACAAACGTGATCCACTTCTGTTACATTAGACATCTCCTTAACAATCAGACTGCCTCCCCTATCACCATCAACAAACAATGTAACAACCTTCCTCTTGCATAAATCCACAATTGTATTTGGGACACTTGTTCCATTTAGAGCAATAACATTTTTAATTCCATGTTTCAGTAAATTAAGTACATCTGCTCTTCCTTCCACAACAATAATCTCATCAGAGTCATCAATATTTGGTCCAGCAGCCAATCTATCCTTTCCATATTCCTTAATTTCCATCATTCTAACACTATAAGCAACTTCATCAGTTATTTCTTGGCTATCTGGTAATACACTATCTGTTAATTCTTTTAGTAAACTTTTAGCTCTATCGATAACAAAATTTCTTTTAGAAATTCTTACATCCTCTATTTTTTCAACTTTAACTTTAGACTCACAAGGACCTATCCTTTGAATTGTCTCTAAAGCAGCAGCCATAATAGCAGTTTCTGCCTTATCTAAGCTGCTAGGTATAATTATAGTACCATAAGTCTTGCCAGTTCTTGTTTCAGACTTGACTTCTATTCTCCCAATTCTTCCAGATCTCTGTAATTCCCTTAGTTCTAATTCCGAACCAAGTAAACCTTCTGTTTGGCCAAAAACTGCTCCAATGACGTCCGGCCTTTCCACAACTCCATCGATTTGAATTTGAGCATGAACAATATATTTCGCACTCACAGGGCTTATTTTTCCCATTTTTTCCTCCTTTTAATCTTACTTCCATTTTTTTTAATTATCATCTAATAAAGATTCACAGAACAAGTTCTACTAAATTGAGTGATTTCACCCAACCTTCCAAAGTTAAAAATGAATAATAAAATTCTAAATTTGTGATATTAACTTGTTCTATTTTTCTTAATTATGAATATAGCCCACAACACTAACCCCCAAGCTCATCGTCTTGGCATTGCCGCACTCCATTGAGTATTCTCATGGTGGGCTGTATTTATTATTGAAGTTATAGTATAAAAACCTTTCTATAAAAAGCGAAAGCTTTATAAACAAAACATTAACTACTAATAAGAAATCAAACTTTCTTAATACATTTCCCACAAATTAATAAACCGCCCCCAGCCTCAGTTAAAATCCCTTTTTTACCACACATTTCACATATTCCCAAAGAGGAATTAATTAAATTTATCTTACCTTGTTCTTCTCTTACCTTTATCCTCTCAAAAACTATTTCCAAAAGATCTGGGTTTATCTTTAAAATATCCTTAATAGTTATTAATCCAACAAATTTGCCTTTATTATCAATAACAGGAAGGTGCCTTATATCATTATCTCCCATAAGCTTTATAGCATTATATATGTCTTCATTAGGTCCTATTGATAGTATTTCTGTTGTCATAATATCTTTTATCTTTGTTTTATCAACATCTATTCTATCAATAACAGCAGATCTCACAAAATCCCCGTCTGTAACTATGCCCAATAATTTATTCCCACTAGTAACCATCAAACTATGTATATTCTTCTTATCAATTAATTTTGCTCCTTCCCTTATACTTGATCCAGGACTAGCAATTATTGGTTTTCTAGTCATTGCATCACTAACCAAAACACCGGTTTTCATAATTTATTATAAATAAATTCTACTTATAAAAATAATCTAAGAATAACATCTATAATTAACAATAAGAATACTTAAATAACCACTCATTTAAAAATACTAATAAAGATACCTCATTTCTGAATTACAATAATTCTTATTCATCTTTGATTTGAACAAGAGTTTTTCTTTTATTTGTAAAGCTCTCTAATTCAGCTAAAAGCTTAGTATAAGATTCCTCCCCTTTCCTTCTCCCATAATCATTAACTAAATCGCCCATTACGCACAAAACAAGATTTTCAGTAGCACTAATTAAACTAATAGTCAAGGGAATATCTAAAAATTCATTAATAAGCCTAAATTCAAGACGAACACGCACTAATCTATTTTTTTCCGCTTCCTTAAGAAGGTCCTCAATAGAGTCTCCTTCTTTTATATTATATTTTCTCTCTGTATCTTGAATTCTTTTTCCATCGACATTTAATGCAAATCCTGATTTCTCAATACTCTCTCTAAGTTTTTTTAAATAATCTATAAAATCTTCAACATGAGAGAAAAAATGATCAAGCCTACCATATTTTCCCTTTCTTGTATACATGCTGCTTAAAGGAAAGTATTCTCTTCTAAAAATTGCCATTAAACTCATTGTTAATCTTAAAGAATTTAAAAATTATGCCATCTTATTATAATCATTCAGGTCTCATAAAAGGAAAAAATATTACATCCCTTAAACTCTTAGAATCAGTCAATAACATGGTTAACCTATCAATACCAATGCCAATACCGCTAGTAGGGGGCATACCATATTCTAAAGCCCGTAAAAAATCTTCATCCATTCTTTGAGCTTCTAAATCTCCTTTCTTAAGCATTTTTTCTTGTTCCTTCCAATGTTTCCTTAACTTTTCAGGATCATTCTCTTCGCAATAACTTAATCCCAATTCCATTCCATTAACAATAATTTCAAAAGCTTCTGCAAATTTGTCATCCTTTCTACTAACCTTAGCTAAAACATATTCTTCTTTAGGATAATCATAAACTATTGTCGGCTGTATTATTTTTTCTTGAGCAAGTGTTTCATAAATCGCAACCATAACACTTCCTGCGCTATCATGCCCTTTAATATCAACATTTAATTTTCTAGCTATTTTCTTAGCTTCATTTAAATCATCAACATAATCAACACCAGCATATTTCTTTAAAGCATCCACAAATTTAATTCTTTTAATGTTTCCAAAATCTAAAGTATTATTTCCAATTTTTACTTTTGTTTTTCCTAATGCCTTTTCAGCAACATATTTTAACAATCCCTCTGTTAATTTCATCGAATCTTTATAATCATTGTAAGCAGTCATTGTCTCAACCTGAGTAAATTCAGGATTGTGTGTTTTGTCCACACCTTCATTCCTAAAATCAGGAGAAAACTCAAATATTTTTTCATAACTTCCAACTATTAATCTCTTCAAATACATTTCATTAGAAACCCTCATATAAACTTTCATGTTCAAAGCATTTAGTTTTGATTCAAAGGGCCTTGCACTTGTTCCACCATATACGGGTTGTAATATTGGAGTTTCTACTTCTGTATAGCCTTTTTTTATCAAAAATTCCCTTATTGCTGAAATAATCTTAGCTCTTTTAAGAAATACTTTTTTAACATCTTTATTCATAATTAAGTCAATGTATCTTTGCCTATACCTTATTTCTTTATCCTTTAAACCATGCCACTTATCTGGCAATGGCCTTAAGCTCTTAGTTAATAATTGAAAATTATCTACGTTAATACTAATCTCTCCCCTTTTAGTTTTAAACACTTTCCCATTAACACCAATTATATCTCCAATGTCTAACTTCTTAAATAAATCATAATTTTTAACATTTTTAGTTATGAAAATTTGAATTTGTCCATAATAATCCTGAATATGACTAAAACTAGAACCCCCCATAACCCTTAAAGTCATAATTCTTCCTGCCATGCTGACATTCTTACCTTTAAATTTAGAAAAATTATCTAGAATCTTTTTACTGTTGTTTTTTTTATTAAAATTATATTCATAAGGATTAATTCCCCTTTCTTTTAACTCTTTGATTTTCCTCTTTCTTTCTTCCATCAAATCCATAGAAAAAAGAATAAATTATGAGTATATAAACGTTTTTATG
>JAFCDD010000033.1 GCA_017609845.1 Candidatus Woesearchaeota archaeon
TTCTTTTATTTTAAGAAAACTTTTATGAAAATCATAGTAGTAATGCCAGCTAGAAATGAAGAATGGATTTTAGAAAAAACCTTAAAAGCGATTTCTCTTTTTGCTGATCATATTATTGTTGCTGACCAAAATTCAACTGACGGAACTCTAGAAATTTGCAGAAAGTTTAAAAAGGTAATTGTTATTCGAAACAAAAATAGATTTCATATAAGTAGTGTTCGCAAACAACTTTTAGATGCTGCGAGAAATTTTGAAGGTAATAATGTTATCTTAAGTTTTGATGCAGATGAAATTCCTACTGCTCATATTATAGATAATAATTTTTTAAATAAATTAAAAAAGCTACCTCCAGGCTCTTCTTTATTATTTCAATGGATTAATCTCTGGAAGTCTCCTTTGAAGTATCGTCAAGATAATTCGATTTGGGCAAATAGTTGGAAACCTTTTGGTTTTGTCGATGACAGAAAGGCTGATTATAATTTTTTAAATGTAATTGACCATGCTCCAAGAGTTCCTGTCTCAACCCTTACGAATATCTATAAATTTGATTTCCCGAAAGTTTTACATTATAACTTTGTTGACTACAACAGAATGCTATCAAAGCAAATATATTATAGATTTACAGAGATTCTTCAGAGAAAAAACACATTTTTAAATTTTCTAAAAATAAATTTAACCTATTTTCCGACGAAAGATGAATACAATATCATGCTAAAAGATATTCCATTAAGCTGGATTGAATTTTATACAGAAAAAGATATTGATTTACTTAATTTCCATAAAGAAGAACTTTATTGGTATGATATTGAGGTTCTAAAATGGTTTAAGCAATATGGGATTAACCGCTTCAAGTGGCTGGATATTTGGGATATAGACTGGGAGAAAAAGAGACAAATAGCTATTAAAAGAGGTACAAAGGATTTACCGGAAAATGGAATTAAAGATTCAAGGCCTTTTTACATCAAGTTTTATCACAATTATTTACAGTTTCTTTTGAGCCATAATAGTTTTTTGTATAAAGTTTATCGATTTTTAAAGAAATTATGAGTATAAGTATCACAAGGCGTTCTAGAGATGAAATCATAAAATCAATTAATAATAACGATTTAGTAATTGATGTAGGGGGGGTGCTGCCTCCTGTAATAGGGCGAACTACATAATTGATATTTTACCTTATGGGCAGAGAAATAAAAAAACAGGTTGGGGGGAAGGTATTATTCCACGATTTTCTGAAAAAACCTGGATTGTTCGAGATATTTGCAACAAGGAACCTTGGCCGTTTCCAGATAAATATTTTGATTTTTCAATTTGTTCTCATACTCTTGAAGATATAAGAGATCCTATTTGGGTTTGTTCAGAGTTGATAAGGATAAGTAAGGCAGGATTAATTGAAGTCCCAAGTAGATTATATGAAACAAGTTATGGGATAGAAGGCAGAAAAATAGCCGGTGCAGCTCATCACCGTTGGATTATTGATATGGAGGATAACACTTTAAGATTTACCTTTAAAACTTCTTGGACTCATTTGCCTTGGATTGCTAATAAAGAATCGCCCCGAGGAGAAGATAGATTTCTTAGATTAATTTGGAAAGAAAATTTTGAACACAAAGAAAACATTTTAAATAGTGGTAAAGAAATTTTGTTTTATTTAAAAGGAATGAGCCAACAAAAAGATATTGATAATTTTTATGCTTATTTATTTAACTATCCTCCCTTGATATATAGGTTGTATAAGTTATTTAAGAGAAAGATTTGGTTTCAGAGGATTCTTCATCGTTTAAGAAAATGAAGAAGTTTTATAAGTGCTTTATTATTTCAAATATTAATTTATGATTAAGAGAAAATTTTTCGATTTTTTTATTAAGATTTTACAGAAGATAATAAATAAGAAGATTGTTTATTGTTCTAAAAATGAGAATAATATTTTGGGTAAGACAGCTGTAAAATCCTCTTTTGGTTTTTGGTATGTAGGAGATGTTTTAGATACTACTAATATATCCTATGGTATTCTGAATAATGGTTTAGTTGAAAAAAATGAAACTAATTTAGTGATAAAAATTCTTAAGAAGTTGATTAAAAGAAAGAATGTCTGTTTTTATGATATTGGTGCTAATACTGGCTATTATGGAATATTGGCCGGATATTTAGGAAAGGGAAAAATCAAATGCTATTCTTTTGAGCCAGTGAAAGAATTTTGTGATTGTCTTCAAGAATCCGTTCATTTAAATCATCTAGAGGATATTATAAGAATTTTTAATTTTGCTCTTGACAATAAAAATACTAAGGAAAATATATGTTTATCTGGTTCTGGCTCAAGTTTCAATAGAGATTTTGTTGGCAAAATGAATCTTCCGAAAAGAACGATTAAAATGAGAAAATTAGATAATATTATCAAAGAGAAAAATTTAGAGAAGCCGGATTTCATCAAAATAGATGTGGAGGGATTTGAATATAATGTTTTATTAGGTGCGGAGAGAACAATTAAAGAATCTTTACCAGTTTTATTTATTGAAATAATTTATTCCCTGGACAATGGATTTGTTAATAAAAATTATAAACAAACATTGGATTTTCTCTGGAATTTAGGATATAAGATATTTTATTTAAATGATAATAAATTAATAGAAGTAAAAGATGTTTTTAAATCAAAGGGTGTAAAAATGTATTTATGTTTGCATCCAACAAAACATAATTTATTCATTGAAAATGAGAGAATTGTTTAAAAAAATATACAATATAATGCCTGGGTTTATTAAACGTTTTATTGTATGGATTTATTCTGACTATTACATTTTAAAAAATAAAAAGTTTTTAAAAAAGGAATATCCAGAATATTTATTAATTCAAAAAAATAGAAATAATATAAAACCAAGGATACTTTTTTACGAAATTGGAGGGTTAGGTTTTGGTGGCACATCAAAGTTCTTGCAGATTTTAGCCAAACATCTTGGCAATAATCGCTATGATATTTATCTTATGTATTCTCTAAGGGTAAGATCTGATATTCACGATTCTGGGGGTGAGTTATCTCAAAGAAATGTGCCGTTAGGAGAGACAAGAACAGATTACTTTAAGGACATACCTATTAAATTAATACGATTTGATTATGATAAATTAGAGAATAAATATCCCTATTTAATTCAAGGAATGTCACCTAGTATTTTTGAGGTGATAAATAAATTTAATATTGATTTACTCGTCACAACTGGTGCAGGGTATTCGGAATTTCCATTTAATATAGTTAAAAATATACCTATTATTTTGCTCAATATTTTTGGCTCTCCGAATGTTCAAAAGAACATTATTTACAATGTTTGCATTTCAAAAGCCGTAGCGAATAAAATTAAATCCATTGTTCCAGAGAATAAAATTAAAGTGATGTATGTTCCATCAGAATATCCTGCAAAAAATTCTTTTGAAAATGGAAAAGCATTAAGGAAAAAGCTTAATATTAAAGACGATGAGATTGTTTTTGGGAGGATTGGTAGGGCTAGTGATAATATTTTTGACCCGATTGGAATTATGGCATTTAAGCAAGTAGTTAAAAAAATACCCAATATTCATTACTTAATAATGTCTCCTCCTCCAATTTTAAGAAAGATTGTTGAAGAACAAAAAATACCAAATATCCATTTTTTAAACCCCAGTGCTCAAGAAGAAGATGTCTGGGCTTTTCATCAAGCAATTGATGTTTTAGCTCATTTTAGAAAAGACGGAGAGTCTGGTGGTTTAAATATTGAAGAGGCAATGCTTTGCGGAAAGCCGATTATTAGTCATAAATCCAGATATTGGAATGCTCATTTAGAGTATCTTGATGATTCTTTTAGTCGAGTGGCAGAAATTGATAATGTTGAGCAGTATGTTGAATACATAAAGGAATTTACTGAACTTAAACAAAATGGTAAGATTTTAGAAATGGGTAAAAAAGCTAAAGAAAAAGCAGAAAAATTATTTTTAATTAAGAATAATATCAATCGATTTGAAAAATGGGTTGATAAAGCATTAAATAACTAATCAAAAAATTATGGAAAAAGATAAAAATTTTTGGTTTGGGAAAAGAGTATTAATTACAGGAGGCGATGGTTTTGTTGCCTCGCATTTAATAAAATCTCTAATAAATAAAGGTGCTGTTGTCGTTGCCACTGTTCTTTATAAAAAACCTATAAGTACATTAGAAATAATCCGTGGGAAACGACATCAGATAGATACAATTTTTCATTTATCTGCCTCATCTATTGTAAGTGATGCTGCTAATTCGCCTTTTTCTGCGATTGAGAATAACGTAATGGGAACTGTTAATATTCTAGAAATTGCCCGCATTAACAAAATACCAAGAGTTTTAATTACTTCATCAGATAAATCTTATGGAGATCACGCAACTGACAGTTTGGAAAATATACCTTATAAAGAGAATTATGCCTTAAGGGGATTGGACGTATACAGCGCTTCCAAGGCTTGTGCCGATGTCCTTGCTCAAACATACTCATACCAATTCAAGGTTCCTATCATTGTAGCGCGGTCTTGTAATATATTTGGTCCAGGTGATCTCAATTTTCCTCGTAAAATGTTTTAAGAGAATACATTTATATAGATGATGTAGTAAGAGCATATATGTTTTTAATGGAAAAAGTGAAAGATTATTATGGGGTTGACAATTGCAATATGCCTAGAACTGGTAAAGATACATATGGTTGGGCAGCATTCAATATCGGTAGTTATACTAAAGACGATGTTGCTGATTTATCTAGTTGTGAAAAAATAAAAAGCGTAAAAGATATAATTAATTTATTAAGGTCAAAGATATCTGATATTTCTCCTATTATCAAGGAAAAACCAGCTAACTTTATTGAAATTCCTGATCAATATCTTAATTTTTCAAAGATAAAAAAACTTGGTTTTAAGCCTGAAATTAGTTTTGAGGATGGTTTAGATCTTTCTATTAATTGGTATAAAAGTAATTACGATTACTTGAAAAAGATTGCTTATAGATACATGAATCATTAAAGATAGTAAACGATTCGAAAAATATAAGATGCCAAAAATAACTCTGTTAACTTTATCTCCGGAAGCTTCTTTTTTAGAACGGTTTTATCTGTGGTTCAAGAAATATCTTAAGAACCGTCTTTTTTATTATGGAGGACCGCAGGCGGTTTTAGAAAGCTTAATACGTGGTTTTGATATTTTGGATGTTGATTATCAGCTAAATCCTCCAATTAATGATATTTCAGATGCTGTTTGCGTTATTAGTGGAGTTAATGCTTTAAAATGGGCAATCAAGGCGAAAAAAGAAGGCAAAATTAAAAGGATAGTTGCTGGACCTAATATAATAGTAACTCCTGAAGATGCCAATGCTATTTTATTAAATGAAGCAATTGATTTAGTTATTGTACCTTCTCAATGGGTTAAGGATTTTTATGCTTCTTTCAAACCGGGTTTCGGTAAAAAAATTAGAGTCTGGCCGGCTGGAGTTGAAGTTTGTCCTGAATCGGATAAAAAAAGAAACGGATGCTTGGTTTACAAAAAAAATGTTGATGAAAATCTTTTTAATTCCATTCTTAAATATTTAAAATCCCAAAATATTGATTATAAAATAATAAAATACAGAAGATATAAAAAAGAAAAATATTTTAGGATACTTGAAAAGGTAAAATTTATGATTTACCTTTCAAAATCAGAAAGCCAGGGACTAGCCCTGCAGGAAGCATGGATGAGAGATGTTCCGACCTTAGTTTGGAATAGGGGATATTTTAAACATAAAAAGAATAATAAAAAGATTTTTGGTAATATTTCAGCTCCTTACTTAACTAAGGAATGTGGGATGTTCTTTAGAAATAAGGAGGATTTTGAGAGTAAATTCAATATTTTTACCAAGGATTTTTCTAATTTTAAACCGAGAGAATACTCCTTAAAGAATTTTACTGATGAAATATCAGCCAAGAGTTATTTAAAAATAATATGGAAAATAAATTACTAAAACTTCACTTAGGTTGTGGGAAAAATTATTTAGACGGCTATATAAACATTGATTTACCTTCGGAAAAGCAAGAATTAATGAAGGCCAAAGCTGATATCTATAAAGATATTCGCGACTTAAGTTGTTTTGAGAGTTCAGTTGATGAAATCCGCAGTCATCATTTGCTTGAACATTTTAATAGACAAGAAGCGCTTAAATTATTATTACAGTGGAGTAATTGGTTAAAACCAGGCGGGCTTTTAATTATTGAAACGCCAGATTTTGAGAAATGCATAAAATTATTTTTGGAGTCAAATATAAGAACAAAATTTAGAATCGCAAGGCATATTTTTGGTTCTCATGAATCTGACTGGGCAGTTCATAAAGATTTTTGGGATAGAGATAAATTTAAATTTATTTTAACTAAATTAGGGTTTGAAATAATTAAAATTAAACAATTCAATTCAATCTTAGGAAAATTACCAAAAACATCTTTCTTGGTTAGACAAATTCCTTTGGAAAAAATCAGAAGAAATTTTGC
>JAFCDD010000006.1 GCA_017609845.1 Candidatus Woesearchaeota archaeon
GGACTCCCCTTTCTTTTCATAGCAGCCACCACCTTATCTCCAACAACAATAACCCTTGTATCGGTTGCCTCACTTTCTATATATTCCTGTATATTAAATGCCTGTTTAAAAATATCAAGAGTATCTAATATTGTATTTGCAGAAGCCAAAGAATCAGCAAACATGACCCCCTTTCCCTGTGTGCCTTCAGGTATCTTCATAATAATAGGATAATTAACATTCTTTAATATCTTTTTAGCCCCTTTTACTGTTGCAGCCAAATAAGTTGTAGGCAAGGGAACTTTGTTCTTATTCAGCTCTAATAAAGTTAAGAATTTATTATGTGCCAGGGTAAAAGAATTAGGACTTAAAGGCAAATAACACTTGTCCATCAGGGCCCTGGTCTTTTCCCATCATAAAAAACATCCAACCCTTCAGGTCCAACTTTAACATCTATATGTCTTAAATCTAAAGTATCAACTCTCTTAAAATATTCTTTACATTCTTCAGCTATCTGTAAACTACTCCAACCCCCTAAACTTATTATGGCTATATTCATTTTTTACTTGGATCAATCAAAAAACCCATCTTTAAAATATTTTGACCAATTAAAACAGGATATTTCATTTTTTTTCTATCAGATAAACTAAAAGTCGCATTTATTATTCTATTTTTAATTTTTATTTTAGCTTTTACAACAGCCCGTATTTCTTTCCCCACAGCAGACCTAAAAATCCTTGTTTTTATTAAAGGCCCAAGTTTTAATCTTGATGCCAATCTAATATCAATGCTACTTCTTTTAGCACCACTGTCTACTTTTGCTAAAACCTCTTCTTCACCATCTCCAACTATTTTGATGTTTTCAATCAAACCAACCACAATCTTATCCATTCTGCATAGTAATCTTAATGCCTTTTTTAAGGTTTCTGTTTCATTATATAATAAAAAAACTTAAAAACACAGTTATTCTAGATTCTATATGTTATATGACCTAATTCTTGGAAATGAAGTATTAGAAAATCATGGATTTGATAAAATAAAAAAAGTCAAAATAAATAAAATAAAAGACAAGAAAGATATTAATAAAATAAAACAAGATTTAATAATAATAGAAGGAGGAAAGTTTAATAGAGAGATCCTAGAATCAAAAAAAGTACATATTCTATTATCTCCAGAAAAATATAAAAAAGAAGATTTTTTGCATCATAGGGCTTCTGGTCTAAATCAGGTTCTATGTAAACTAGCTAAGAAAAATAGAATAGCAATAGGAATTAGTTTCAATGATATACTAAATTCAAAAGAAAGAAAAAAATTATTAGGAAGGATAGCCCAAAACATAAAATTATGTAGGAAATATAAGGTAAGAATGATTTTTGCTTCATTTGCCAAATCTAAATATGAAATGAGGCCAGCTAAGGACATGATTAATTTTGTTCAAACTTTAGGTATGACACCAAAAGAAGCTTTAAATTCCTTAAATTTAGATATTGTTCTTAAAGAAAAACAAGAAATAAATGGAATAAAAGAAGTATAAAAAACCAAACATTTATAAATAGAAATCTTATTTCTTTTCTCGACAAGAGAGAGAAAAAATAGAAGCTTTTTTCTCATAAAAGGTGATTGAAATTAAAATTAAGCCTTTAATTCCCTCTTTAAGGGAAAAAAAACGTTATTTAGTGTATGAAATAACATCACCCAAAAAAATTAAAAAATTAGAAGCAGAACAAATAATAAAAACAGCAACAAAAAATTTTTTAGGTGAATTTGGATTAGCAAAAGCAGGAATTTTGTTTTTGGATTACAAAAATAACAAAGGAATATTAAGAATTAATAACAAAGAAGTAAACAAAGTAAGATCTGCTTTAACATTAGTAAATAATAAAAAGATTATAAAAACAATTTACATATCAGGATTATTAAATAAAGCAAAAGAAAAAATTGGAGGTTAAAAAATGCAACCACAAATGCAACATCAAATGATGGGATATGATAGAACATCAACTATGTTTAGTCCAGATGGAAGATTACTTCAGGTAGAATATGCTAAAAAAACCGTAAAACAAGGATCTGCTGTTATAGGAATAATTTGTAAAAATGGAGTTTTATTGGTAGCAGATAAAAGAATAGCAGAAAAATTAATAATTCCGAGTTCTGTTGAAAAAATATTTCAGGTAGATGATCATATTGGAGCAACAGCTACAGGATTAGTAATGGATGGCAGGGTTTTAATTGAAAGAGCCCAACTAATCGCCCAACAACACAAAGTTACTTATGATGAACCCATAGACCCACTAGATTTAGTAAAGGAAATTAGTGATGTAAAACAAGCTTATACTCAATATGGAGGAGCAAGACCTTTTGGAGTTTCGATCTTATTCGCAGGAATAAAAGAAGGTCCACAACTATTTGTTACAGACCCAACAGGAATTTATTTTGAATATAAAGCAACAGCAATTGGAGAAGGAGAAGAAGAAATAAAAGAAATACTAGAAAAAAGATACAAGGAAACAATGTCTATGGATGAAGCATTAAAATTAGGAATAATGGCCTTAAAAAAAGTTTTAGGAAAAGATTACCATGTTGAAAGAATTGATGGATCATACATTTCTTCTGAAGATAAAAAATTCAAAAGAATTAGCAGGGATAGAATAGCAAAATTTGGTTAATATGATAGATATAAATAAAGCAGTAATAGCAAAAATGAAGAAAGGAGAAGAAACCTTTGAAATTCTTGTAGACTGTGATAAAGCACTTGAATTTAAAGAAGGAAAAGCAACTTTAGATGATGCACTAGCAACAGAAGATGTATTCAAGAATGTTAAACAAGGAGAACATGCATCAGAGAATGAAATGGAAAAATTGTTTGGCACACAAGACAAAAGAAAGATTGCAGAAGAAATAATAAAACACGGAGAAATACAATTAACAGCAGAATACAAAGCAAAGGTAAAAGAACAAAAAAAGAAAAGAATTATAGACATGATACATAGAAATGCTATAGACCCTAAAACTAATTTACCACATCCAACAAAAAGAATAGAGTTAGCTTTACAAGAAGCAAAAGTACATATTGATGAGTTTAAAAAAGCAAAGGATCAAATTCAAGAGATAGTAAAACAAATATCTTCGATATTACCCTTAAAATTTGAGACAAGGGAAATACAAATAAGGATCCCTGCAGAGTATGCATCAAAATCTTATGGTACTCTTAAAAGAATGGGTAAATTATTAAAAGACGAATGGCAAAACGATGGTTCTTTATTAGCCATGTTGGAAATACCGGCAGGACTTCAAGAAGAATTAGAATCAGAACTTAATAGTCTAACTCATGGTAATGTAGAGGTAGAGATTTTAAATAGGAGGTAAAAATGACGCTATTAATAAAAGATAAAGATATTGTTGTGCCTGGAGAAATATTGGCAAAGGGAATGGATCATTTGCCTGCTCAAGGCACATCCAGAGAAAATGAAAATATTATAGCCTTACAATTAGGATTAGCTAATATAAATGGAAGACTAATAAAAGTAATTGCCTTATCAGGAAAGTACGTTCCAAAATTTGGAGATATGGTTATTGGAAAAATTATCAATATAACATTTAGTAGTTGGATTGTTGATGTAGGTTATGCATATGAAGCAAACCTTTCTATGAAAGAAGCGACATCAGACTTCATAGAAAGAGGAGCAGACCTGTCACAATATTTTGATTATGGAGACATAATAACAACAAAAATAGTAAATGTTAATAAACAAAAAGCTATAGACCTAACAATGAAGGGTCCAGGATTAAGGAAATTAAAAGGAGGAAGGATAATACAAGTTACTCCATCTAAGGTCCCCAGGATCATAGGAAAACAAGGCTCAATGATATCAATTGTAAAAGAAGCAACAAACTGTCAAATTATTGTTGGACAAAATGGAAGAGTATGGATACAAGGAGAAGACCCAAAAAAAGTTAGGTTAGCAGAGGAAGCAATCAGGAAAATAGACAAAGAATCTCATAAGGATGGTTTAACAGATGAGATATCAAGATCACTTAAGGAGAAGAAAAAATGAAATACACAAAAAGATTCGACAAAAGAAAATTTGATCAACTAAGAGAAATGGAAGCAAAAGTGGGAGTGGTAAAAAGGGCAGACGGCTCTGCATTATTTAGAATAGGAAAAACAATAGCAATAGCAGCCGTTTATGGACCAAGAGCATTACACCCTTCTCATCTAAGAAATCCAGAAAAAGGAATCTTAAGATGTAATTATAATATGATGTCCTTTTCCGGTTCTGGAGAAAGAATAAGGCCCGGACCTTCAAGAAGATCAAAGGAAATAAATTTGATTATTCAAAAAGCATTACTTCCAGTATTAGATCTTTCACCCTTCCCAAATACTGTTGTTGATATATTTATTGAACTTACACAAACAGATTCTGGAACAAGGTGTGCAGGAATTACTGCTGCAGCTTTAGCATTAGCAGATTCTGGATTACCAATGACAGATCTTGTAGCTTCAGTATCTGTTGGAACAGTGGGAGACAAGGTAGTAGTGGATTTAACAAAAGAAGAAGAGGATTTCGAAGGCGGAGCAACAGATATCCCTGTAGCTATCACACCAAGAAATGGAAAAATTACTTTATTACAATTAGACGGAAATATAACAAAAGAAGATCTTAAAAAAGCCTTAGAATTAGCAAAAAAAACATGCAAGGAAATTCATACGTTGCAAGTTAAGGCACTGAAAGAAAAATATGGTGGAGATAAAAAATGATAGGAATAAACAAACAATATGTTAAATCATTATTAAAAGAACAGATAAGGCAAGACGGAAGAAAACCAGACGAATTTAGGGAAATAAAGATAGAATATAATGTATCAGAAAAATCAGCAGACGGTTCAGCAAAAGTTAAGCTGGGAGATACAGAAGTAATAGCAGGAGTTAAATTAGAAGTAGGAGAGCCATTTCCAGATAATCCAGATAAAGGAACAATAATAGTTAATTCAGAATTGCTTCCTTTAGCATCACCAGACTTTGAACTAGGACCCCCATCTATAGGATCTATAGAATTATCAAGGGTTGTAGATAGAGCATTAAGAGAATCAAAAATCCTTGATTTTAAAAAATTATGCATAAAAGAAGGAGAAAAAGTATGGCTTGTCTTCATTGATATATACCCAATAAATAATGCCGGAAATCTTTTTGATGCATGTTTCTTAGCAGCACTTGCAGCATTAAAGAGTACAAGATTTCCAAAATATGATGAAAAAAATGAAAGAATTATCTACGAAGAAAGAACAAGTAAAAAATTACCTTTAGAAAAAAACACACCAATCGAATGTACGGTAATAAAAGTAGGCGACACATTTCTGGTTGATCCAACCAATGAAGAAGAAGAAGTAATGGACGCAAGACTGACAATTGGAATATTAGAAGATAAAAAAATATGTGCGATGCAAAAGGGAGGAGATAACTCTTTATCAATAGAAGAAATCTTAAAAATGGTTGACATTGCAGCAAAGAAGATAGACCATATAAGGAAGGCAATATGAAAGCGACAAAATACGAAAGAGCAAGGACAATAGGAGCAAGAGCATTACAAATCTCTATGGGAGCCCCAATTTTAATTAAACTTTCAAAAAAAGAATTAGAAAAGATAAACTATAATCCCATAGAAATAGCAAAAAAAGAATTGGAAAATAAGGTCATTCCATTAACAATCAGAAGGCCACTTCCAAAAAAACTAGAATAAAAATCTTTTTATACCTCTTTCTTTTCTTATTATTAATGAAAATTAAAAAGGTGATGGCAAAGAAACTTCTAACATCTAATAAGAAACAAACAATAGAGATAACAATAAACAATAAATTTACTGCATCTTCTCCTTTAGGAACTTCAACAGGAAAGAATGAAAAAAAACCATTTCCAAACAAAGGAATAGACCACGCAATAAAACAAGTACAAAAAATAAAAAACATAAAAATAGAATCCTTTGAAGATCTAAAAATATTAGAGAAATTAACAAAAGACCTTGGGGCCAATACAACAATAGCCTTAGAGTTTGCAGTTTTAAAAGCTTTGAGTAATAATAAAATATGGAAATATTTAAACCCTTATGCCAATAAATTGCCAACACCATTAGGAAATTGCATTGGAGGAGGAAAACATTTTGAAGGAGAATCTTCAGACATACAAGAATTTTTATTAATACCAAGAACAAAAAATTTTTTCAATGCAGCATTTGCAAATCACTATATATATACAAAAATAAAAAGAGAATTTAAAATAAATAAAAAAACACACGAAAATGCATTTGTTCTTCCATTATCAAACATAGAAACATTCGCATACCTAAAAAAACTATTAAAAAGAAATTCTAAAGAACTGGGATTTAAGATGGATTTAGGTATAGATATGGCAGCCTCTTCTCTATGGAAAGGTCATAGTTATGTTTATGAAAACCACTCAAAAAAAGAAAAATTTAAACAATTGGCCAAACAAGAACAAATATCATTTGTCAACAAACTTATAGAAGACTATGATTTAAAGTATATAGAAGATCCGATTCAAGAAGAAGATTTTGATGGTTTTTCAAAGATAAAAGGTTTTACTGTTGGAGATGATTTAATTAGCACCAATCTAAACAGATTAAAAAAAGCAAAAATAAAAGGAGTCATAATAAAACCAAATCAAATAGGATCATTAATAAAAACCAAAGAGGTAGTAGATTACGCAAAATCCAACAACATAATCCCCATTATTTCTCACAGATCTGGAGAAACCAATGACAACACAATAGCACATTTGGCAGTAGCATGGGAAATTCCATATATTAAAACAGGAATCTATGGAAAAGAAAGAATTTCAAAAATAAACGAATTAATAAGGATAGAAAGAGAAATATAAAACTAAATAATAAGTTTTATAAACCCTTCCTTTCTCCAAAATCAAATGGCAGAAAAAAAGTTACTGGTTCCATTAGATCAATACCTTAAGGTAGGTATACACATAGGAACAAAGTACAGAACAAAGTATATGGAACAATTTATTTATAAAACAAGACCAGATGGATTGGCTGTTTTGAATGTCCAGAAAGTAAATGATAGAATAGCCACAGCAGCAAAATTCTTATCTCAATACGAACCACAAGAAATTCTTGTTATATGTAGAAGAGAAAATGGACAAAAACCAGCAAGATTATTTTCTAAATTAACAGGAATCAAAGCATTTGCAGGAAGATACCCTCCAGGAATATTAACAAATCCAAATCTAGAAGGGTTTATAGAACCAAAAATATTGATTGTAATAGATCCGTGGCCAGATAAGAATGCAATTCAAGATGCCCTAAAAGTAGGCATTCCGGTTATCGCTTTGTGTGATACAAATAATGAATCAAATAACATAGACCTAGTAGTTCCTTGCAATAATAAAGGTAAAAAATCCTTGGCTTTATTCTTCTACATCTTAGCAAAAGAATATTTAAAACATAGAAAAATCATAAAAAAAGATTCTGATCTTAAAGAAAAATTTGAAGACTTTGTAGAAGATTAACTTATTTTTTCTCTTCTTCCTTAGGTTCTTCAGCAGGCTTCTCTTCTTTTTCTTCTTCTGGTTTTTCTTCTTTTCTCTCTGCCTCTTTTTCAGCCTTCTTAGCTTCTACAGCCTTAGCTTTTTCTCTCTCACCAGCTAAACCACTTTGTACTCTCTCATATTGTTCTTTCAATAATTGTTTTTTTTCTTCACTAATATCAGTCTTGCCTTCATTAATCTCTTTATCATATTTCCCGCCATCAATGTCTTTATTTATAGCTAAAGCCACCTTACCTTCAACCAAGATGCCCATTGCATTTGCACTACCAACAATAGTCTTAACAGCAGACTTTAAACTATTAATGAACAAGGAATCTTTTTTCATTTTAGCTATTTTTATAACTTGTTCAATAGACAAATTTCCAACCTTATCTTTATTTGGCATACCAGACCCTTTTTTTATTCCCAATTCTTTTTGAATTAATTGTGATACTGGAGGAGTACCAACTTCTACTTCAAATTCTTTTGTATCACTATCTACAATAACTTTAATTGGTACTTTCATGCCCTTGAATTCAGCGGTTTTTTTATTAATCTCAGCAACGATTTCAGAAATATTAACTTTTAATGGTCCTAATGCTGGACCTAATGGTGGCGCAGCTGTGGCCTTTCCACCTTCTACTAATGCTTCAACCTTTTCTTTTGCCATTTATTGATCCTCTTCTTCCTCTTCATCACTATCTCTTCTAATAACCTTAACAGAATCTAACTTTAATGTCATTGGAATAGGAACTGCCGCTTCTAATAATTCAACAACTACCTCTTCCTTAGTTTGGTCTATTCTTGTGATTTTGGCTTTTTCCCTCTTAAATGGCCCAGAAATAACTTCAACAATATCTCCCTTTTGAATATTAACTTCTTTTTTAACTTGTTCCAACATATGTTCTATTTCTTCATATTTTATTGTGTTTGGCAATAATCCACGCGCATAAGGAACTCCCCTAAAAGCCTCTTCTGCATTCTGTCTATCTTTGGCCTCTAAAAAAATATATCCTCTTAAACCATGGGGCCTTATACAAGCATAAACATCTAAACCTTTTTTTCTGGAATTCTCGCTAACAAAATCAAATACCTGATCTTCTCTATTTGCTGTTGTCCTTAAAGCAAAGATTTTATTTTCCATTCTAAAATAACTTGGGTATAACCTGTGCCAAAATATTAATTATAAATCCTATAGTCCCAATTATCGCAATTCCCAAGGCACTTACCTTTACAATTGTTTTATATTCATTCTTAGTGGGTTTTTTAGTAACTTGAAAAACCCTTTTACTCTCCCTAAGAAAAGAGATAATCTTAGTTAATAATTTCATAAAAATGAGATAAAATAAACTATTTATAAAGCTTTTGATTAGAATAAGTTAAAAAATATCTTCTAGAACCAATTTAATCAACGAACTCAATACCCAACTCTTCCTGAATATTCTCTTTTAATTTATCCTTAATTTTCTTTCTAGGGCCAAAAATCTGTGGACTACTTACCCCAGTAACTATTAACATAGCCCTTATTGTTTTTTCCAAATCCTCGCTAAGTTGGGCCCCCCATATAATCTTAGCATCTTCATCAAGTTTTCCAGATATAGTCTCAACAACTTTTTTAGCCTCATCCAAAGTCATATCTACTCCACCAGAAATATTAACCAAGGCACCATTAGCACCAGATATATCAACATCCAACAAAGGATTATTAACAGCTTTTTCTACAGCTTCAACAGCCCTATTTTCAGTATCAGACTCTCCTACCCCAATCATAGCGACTCCGCCCTTACTCATAACAGCCCTTATATCAGCAAAATCCAAATTTACCAATCCGGCCTTGGTTACCAATTCAGCAATTCCCTTAACAGCATTTGTTAAAATCTCATCCGCTATCTTAAAAGCAGTATGTAAAGGCAAGTCTGGTGCCAATTCTAATAATTTATCATTAGGGATAACAATTAAAGTATCAACAATGGTCTCTAATTTTTCCAATCCAACCATGGCATTCTCGTATCTTCTCTGTCCTTCCATTTCAAAAGGAATAGTTACAATAGCAACAACCAATGCACCAATCTTCTTAGCAGTTTCTGCTATTACAGGAGCAGAACCAGTACCAGTACCACCACCCAGCCCGCAAGTAATAAATATCATATCAGCCCCAATCAACTTTTCTTTGATTTCATGTTCACTTTCTCTTGCTGCTTGTTCTCCAATTTGAGGGATAGAACCTGCACCCAGCCCCTGAGTTATTTCTTTACCAATAAGAATCTTAGAAATAGCATTTGTATACAATAAATCTTGAGCATCAGTATTAACCGCAACAGTCTCACAACCCTTAATTCCCACCTCAGTCATCCTGTTTATTGTATTATTCCCTGCTCCACCAGTGCCAACAACTTTAATCTTGGCCTTTTGTTTAGCCAGGATCTCTTCCAATTCTTCATCAATATTTGATGTTTTTTGTGGCCTGTCTTTAAAATCTAAATCCTCTCTTTCCCTTTCATAGTCTTCCATTTTTTGCCTTAGAACGATTATTACAATAAAATTGATTATCTAATATTTAAACTTAATTATTTTCTATCAGTAGTTTTAAAGTCTATTTCTTTTATCCCAGGAATAATCTTCTTTATTCTTTCTTTTATCTTATTTTTAATATCATTATTTAAATCCAAATCAATAACAGCCTTATTATCCTTTAATTCAAATTTAATATCCATGTTAAAAATAATATTCAAAAAACCTCTTAATTTTTCCTTATCATTTTCTATTTTTCTTAGTATTTTTACTTCATAAACAACCCCTTTTTCAGCCAGAGGATGATTGAAATCAACAAGAATTCTCCCCCCGCTCACACTTTTAACAATACCAAATAAATTATCAACATTAACCTGCATACCAGGAAAAGGTTTTATTTTTTCATCTTTGAATTTATTCAGACCAATTAATTGAAAAAGTTTAGGATTTCTCTTTCCAAAGGCATCCTCTGCCTTAATCTCAATTTTATATTCTTTTCCAACTTCTTTATCAACTAAACTTTCATCTAAACCACTAATAACATGCCTTTCTCCAACACAAATTATTATTGGTTTAAAAGTTCTACCTTCACTAAATAGATTATTCTCTTTTGCAACACCCTCATTAGTTAAATCAAAGATTTGATTATTCTCTTTTACTCTTGCTACAAAATCTATCTCAATGAAATCTCCTTTTTTAATTTTCATAATCCTATCCTATAGTGAACCTATTTAAACCTTTTTATATATCACAATCTAATGAACAAACCACGTAAATATTTATTAATTTACCCAAACCACCCATTGTTATGTCATGGAGAAAAGAAGTAGATCCAATAATAAAAAAATATCTAGAAAGAGAGATTATAGAAGCTTCAAAACAGGAAAAGGCATATAAAAAAGCAAAAGACAAATCAACAGCACAACTATGGTGTTCTATAGCAAATTTATCAAAACAAATTTTTGATATAAACCTAAAATTAATGTATTTAGAAAAAACATTGCAACACTTAGCTAAAAACAACATAGACAAAAAACTTAAAAAATAGTTTTACTCCTATAAGATTAAACAAAATATTTAATAAAAGAATTTATCGATTAACTAATATGTCAGAGGTGATAAATTTTCAGAATATTGTAAAACATTTTGGAAAAAATCTAGTTCTTAATAAAATTGATTTTTCAGTGCAAGATAAAGATATATTTGGTCTTATCGGCTTAAGTGGAAGCGGAAAAACAACAATACTAAATATAATGGTTGGATTTATGAAAGCAAACAAAGGAAAAATATCCTTCAGAGGAAAAGATATTAAAAAAGTAAAAAGAGAAATAGAAAAAATATTCGGTTTCGCAACCCAAACAGGATCTTTCTATAACAGATTAACAGTAAGAGAAAACCTATTTTATTTTGGCAAGATGTATTCCATAAAAAAACACGAAATACTTCAAAAAACAAAGGAATTATTAGAGCTTGTTGAATTATCTGATGCATCAAATGTAATAGCAAACCAACTTTCCATAGGAATGAGAAGGAGACTAGACATAGCATGTGCATTACTTAATGACCCAGAAGTATTAGTCTTGGATGAACCAACAGAAGATCTGGATCCAACCCTAAGAAAAGAAATTTTGGCATTAATAAAAAGAATAAATATAGAAAAATCAACTACAATAATAGTTACTTCTCATTTATTAAATGAAATGGAAACAATATGCAACAAGATAGCAATTCTTCATCATGGAAAGATTATGGAAATAGGAACTCCAGACAATCTAAAAGAAAGATACTCTACAAATGAAGAAATCCATCTAAAAACAATTCCCGGGTATTATAAAGAAATATTAAATAAATTAGATAAAAAAAATATAAACCATATAGTAACAAAGAAAGATAAAATAATAATTTATACACCAAATGCAGAGAAAGTACTTTATGATCTTACAAGAATACTAAGAGACTCTAAAGAAAAAATAGTATACCTAGATGTAAATAAACCAAGTTTAGAAGAAGTATTTGAATCTTTAACTAGAAAATGAAAAAACAAAAGAAAATAAAAAAATTTAACATAAAAAGAAAGACAATAAACTTCTTTATTATATTATATGAAATAATAAAAAAGGATATCAAACTTTTAATAAGATCAAAAACATCGGCGTTAGTAATACTTTTCGGCCCATTATTAATAATCTTTCTAGTTGGATTGGCATTTAATACATCTTCATTATACAACCTTAAGGTTTCTACTTATTCTGATTCTTACTCAGAATTAACAGAATCAATAATAACAATATTATCAGATCAACAATACACAGTAAAAAAGGCATTCACACAAGAAGAATGTATTGATGGTATTGGTTTAGGACAACATCACGTTTGTATAATCTTTCCTGCGGAAATGACAATAGATAATGCAGAAGACAATATTGTTAAATTCTATGTAGATGAATCCAGAACTAACTTAGCACACTTGATCTCCAATACAATATCTTCTAAAATAGCGCAAAAATCATCAGAAGTAAGTTTAAGTTTAACACAATCTTTAGTCAACACATTAGAATCAACAAAACAAGAGATTGAAGAAAAGAAAACTTTACTTGATTCTTTAGAAGCAACCAGTTCGTCATCAAGAGATTCTGTGGAGAACATAAAAACAAGATTCACAGAATTAGATCTAACAATAGATAAATCTGATCTTAATATCTCAGAAGCCAAAAAAGAAATAAATAGATTAATATCAAAATATAATTATTCTGAATCAATTTTTGATGACCTAAAAAGTAAGCTAAAGGAAGTAGAAGATGGAGTCCAAGGATTAGAGGATAAATTCTTGGCAGTAGAAGAAGTAAAACTAGCATCAGACTCAGACTTAAATTCATTAAAAACAGAACTAACAGCAATGATAGGTAACATAAATTCCTTAAAGGCATCATTTGAACAGATAAAAGCCAACGTGGATTCAATAAAAGTAACCAATGTAGAATCAATAGTAAGCCCAATAAAAACAACTATAGAATCGGTGACAGCCAAAAAAACACATTTAAGCTTTTTATTCCCAACACTAGTAGTATTAGTATTAATGTTTATAAGTATTTTATTATCTTCAACATTAGTAATCAGAGAAAAAATATCTCCGGCCTACTTTAGAAATTTTATAACCCCTGTTAGTGATTTTGTATTCATGTTTGGGACATATTTAACAAATGTAATCTTAGTTATGTTCCAGATATTTATCCTTTTAATTGCTTTCCTATACTTCTTTAAGGGCGATGTCTTCGTCATTTTACTTAATTCATCTCTAATTTTATTAGTTTCTGCTTCTGTATTTATTCTGTTTGGAATGTTTATTGGATATTTATTTAAAACAGAAGAAACTTCAACACTGGGGGCAATTGCAGTTGGTAGCCTAATGTTATTTTTCTCAAACACAATATTACCAGTAGAAACTCTCCCAGGAATATTTAGATATGTATCATTATATAATCCATTTGTTATAGCAGAACAAATGTTGAAAAAAGTCATGTTATTTAATGTAAATTTATCTGCCCTATCTACCTCATTTTATATTTTAATAGGATTTATTGTGGTTTTCTTTGTTTTGGGCCTCATAGCAAGAGAATTAACAAAAAGGTACTTTGAATAACTTCTAAAATATATTAGTAATAACCAAGGAGTAGTATCAAAAACGAAACATTTATAAAGAACCTGCCCTCTTAATAACTCTCAAAAAGTAGTTAAAAAGGACAAAAAATGGATTATAATCAAAAATTTCCCTGTTTTAACCATAAAAGAAATATGTTCTTTAAGGAGAGAAAATGATAGTTCAAGAAGATTTTTTAAAGAAATTAAGAGCCGCATTTGATTTAAATATATATGAAGTTAAGGTATGGACAGCTCTTTTAAGCAGAGGAATGGCAACAGCAGGAGAATTATCAGATATTTCTAATGTTCCTAGATCAAGAAGTTACGACGTTCTTGAATCCTTAGAGAAAAAAGGCTTTGTAATAATGAAACTTGGAAAGCCAATTAGGTATATAGCAGTAGAACCAAGAGAAGTAATTAAAAGAGTAAAGAATGTAATAGAAAAAAGCACAGAAAAACAAATTCAGAGTTTAGACAAAATAAAGAAAACAGAGTTATTCAGTGAAATTCAAGCACTTTTCACAAACGGAATAGAAAGAATAGATCCGGCAACTTTATCAGGTTCAATTCGCGGTAGAGATGCTATATATAATCAACTTGATACTTTAATATCTAATGCAGAAAAATCAGTTATTTTAGTTACAGGGGCAGAAGGATTTAAAAGAAAAGCATTTGCTTTAAGAAAAGCATTTCAAAGAGCAGTAAAAAATAAAGTTAATGTTAAGATAGCAACAAGACTAACAGAAGAAAACAAGAAATTAGCAAAAGAACTCAAAGGAGTAAAAGTAAAAAATACAAAGAATGTAGAAGCAAGATTTTGTATTATAGATGGAAAAAGTTTACTCTTTATGTTATCTGATGATAAAAAAACACATGAAAGTTATGACACAGCAGTCTGGGTAACTACCCCTTTCTTTGCAAACTCATTGGAAAGTTTATTTAATCTAACCTGGAACCAAGATTAAATAAGAACAATAAATTTTTAAATGTAGTAATTCTTTCTTTTTATATGGATATCATAGAAACATTACACCCTTTAGAAAGAAAAGTAATCCCTTTTCTAAAAGACAATATTTCTTTAACAGAACTATGTAAAAAAGTTAAATTAAAAGAAGTTGAGGTTATGCGTGCCTTACAATGGTTGGAAAATAAAAAAATATTAAAAATAAGGAAAGATGTCCAAGAAATAATAACAGTAAATCCAGAATATTCTAAAACAACAGAAAAAGGATTGCCAGAAAAAAGATTGCTATTAGCATTGAAAAAATCTTCAAATCTGCAAGATGCAAGAAAAATCGCAGAATTAGATAATAATGAATTTAATATTTCTCTTGGATTGCTAAAAAGAAAGAAAGCAATCAAACTTGAAAACAAAAAAATAATGATAACAGCAGAAGGAAAAAAACTCCTAAAGGAAAATTTTCCTCAAGAACAACTATTTAAAAAACTACCATTAAAATACTCTGAACTAAGCGAACAGGAAAAAAAACATTATCAAGACTTTAAAAATAGAAACATAATCGTCACAACACTAAAAAAAGACAGATATGTTTTACTAACAAATTTAGGAAAAGAATTAAGCAAAAAAGATTTAACAGGAGAATTAACAGATGCCATAACAAAAGAAGTAATAAAATCAAGATCCTGGAAAAAGAAAAAATTCAGGAGATATGATGTTAAAACTCAAGTTTCTAAAATTTATCATGGAAAAAGACATTTTGTTAACCAAACTAATGATTATGCAAGAAGAATTTGGATTGAATTGGGCTTTAAAGAGATGACAGGACCATTACTAAACACTTCATTTTGGAACTTCGATGCTTTATTCACAGCTCAAGATCATCCAGTAAGAGAACTCCAAGATACTTTTTATATTAAAAATCCCAAAAAAGGAAAACTACCAAATAAACAACTGGTTGAAAGAGTTAAAAAAACACATGAAAATGGTTGGAATACCAAAAGTACAGGATGGAAATATTCTTGGGATAAGGAAGAAGCCAAGAAAAATGTTTTAAGAGTAGGAAAATGCTTTAGAAACGAAACCCTGGATTGGTCTCATCTATTTGAGTTTAACCAAACAGAAGGCATAGTAATAGATCCAGATGCCAATCTTAAACATTTACTTGGATACTTAAAAGAATTTTTTAGAAAAATGGGATACCCAAAAATAAGATTTAGACCAGCTTATTTTCCATACACAGAACCAAGTATAGAAGGAGAAGTTTATGATCCAACAAGAAAAAAATGGATAGAATTATTTGGAGCAGGAATCTTCAGACCAGAAGTTGTTAAACCATTACTAGGAGAAGACATTCCGGTTTTGGCATGGGGGCCGGGATTTGACAGAATAACAATGCTATACCATAATCTAAAAGATTTAAGAGACTTATATAAAAACGATCTAAAGCAATTAAGGGGGATGAAAGCCTGGTTAAAATAAAATGCCAACAATAACCTTAAACAAAAAAGTATTTGAAAAGTTAGTAGGAAAGAAACTTCCTCTAGAAAAACTTAAAGATAGAATAAGCTACTTAGGAACAGACTTAGAATCTATTAATGAAAAAGAGATTGTAGTAGAAGT
>JAFCDD010000034.1 GCA_017609845.1 Candidatus Woesearchaeota archaeon
TCTTTACTTTAGTCATTTCTGTATTAATTAAAGTTATTCAAACTAAGAAAGTTATTTTTTAATATGTCTTATGCAGTTCTTACATATTCCATTAGTTGAACAATGTTCACATACTAAAGAACCACACATTCTGCATGTTGATTTTGCTTCATTTTTTACACATATTTGGCATAATTTTTTGACTTCCATAGGTTAATCAAATAGTACTATCTTTTTAAATTTTTTTAAAATAAAAAGAAAAAAAATTAGAAATATTTTCTGATTCTTCTAATTGCTTCTCCAGCTTCCTTTTTGCTACCTAGACCAAATGCCAATCCTAATGCTAGTGCAAATCCTGCAATCACTAATAAAAATCCATTTTCAAGTATCGATACATCTATTCCTATCTGGCCCAATGCAACTACTAACACAATAAACATTATCACTGCCTTTAATGCCCTGCTCATTACTTTTAATCCCCTCATCTTTGTGTGTTCTTCTAGTTTTAAGCTTACGTAGTGTGCAAATAATAGTCCAAATAAAACTACAATTACTGCTGCTATAACATTAGGTAGCCAGAATGCAAATTCATTTAGAATCACTGATAAGGTTCCTAGGTTAAGTACAGAAACTGCGGCTTGTAGGAAAATTATGAAGATGTACCATTTTATAATCTCTCCTAACACTGATGACATATGCGTGTAGCCAATTGCTTTCGATAACTTTGCTTTTGCCAGTCTTGTGTCTAAGCCTATTTTTTGTAATACCAGTTTTATTGCATGTCCTATTATGTATGCAATAAGATAACCCACAATTAGAATTATAACTGCAGCCACTATCCCCGGCAGAATCTCAACAAAGCTATTCCATAGGTTCACTAGCGGATTTATAAAATCTCCTGTGCTTACAAAAGCCACTTTATACACCTCTCTTTTTTAATAAGTATTTAGGGTATTTGTTCATATAAAAAGGTTTTGTTTTCTTTGTTATTATCTGTTTATAAGAACATTAGAAACTTTTTTATAGTTTTTTTAGAATTTTAATTCATGTTAGATGAGATTTTTATTGCAATAATTGCTTTTTTAGGTTTAATTGTCGGATATATAGTATCTTGGAATGCTAAAGAAGAATTAAAACCGGGCAGAAAGTATTTTTTACTCCTTAAGAATGCCCTGGTTGTTCTTTTATTTTTGGTATTAATTTATTTTAATTTTAATTTGGTGGCTTTGATCGTTGGTTTGGTAATTGGTTATTTTTTGAGGTTTTATTATATTTACTTGGGTTTTGTTGTTGGGAGTGGTTTTTTGGTTAATCAGGGTTTGTTATTTAGTTTATTGGTTTTTTTGTTTGGTTTGAGTTATAGTTCTTTAGAGAGGTTTAATGTTAATAAAGTAATTTTATCTTTGGTTTTGTTTTTTATTGCTTTTTTTGTTGTTTTGTTTTATCCTTATGAATTCTTTATTTCGTTTTCAGCAGGAGCTTTGTTATGGAGGTTAAAGTAAATGTTATATCTGATTAGTTTGGGTTTGTATGATAAGAAGGATATTAGTTTAAGAGCTATTGAAGCTTGTAAGAAATGTTCTAAATTATATTTTGAGGGTTATACTAGTTTTTATGGTAGTAGCTTAAAAGAATTAGAGAAAATATTTGGGAAAAAGATTATTTCTTTGAAAAGGGAAGAAGTTGAAAGTGATTTTTTAATTAAGGAAAGTAAGAAGAAGAATGTTGGTTTGTTGGTTATTGGAGATGCTTTAACAGCCACAACACATTCTAGTTTTATTTTGGATAAGGCTAAAGTGGTTCATGGTTCGAGTATATTAACTGCGGTTGGTGAAACTGGTTTGATGCTGTATAATTTTGGTAAAGTTACTAGTATACCATTTGATAATAAGAATGTTAAGGAGCCTTATAATGTTTTAGTTAAAAATAAAGATTTACATACTTTATTTTTATTAGATTTACAAAATGGAAAATATATGAGTGTTAGTGAAGGAGTTAAGTATTTATTGAGACAAGGTATGAGTAATAGATTGGTTGTTGGTTGTGGTGGTTTGGGTTCAGATAAAAGGGAGATTAAGGTTTGTAAGGCTAAGGATATGGTTAAGAAGAAATTTAAGTTAAAACCCCAATGTATTATTGTTCCTGGTAAATTACATTTTGTTGAGGAGGAGATTTTGGATGAATATATGTCCTAAATGTATGAGTAAGAATGTAGAGAGACTGACTAATGTAGACTATAAAGTTGTTGCTTTTGGTATTAATGCCATGTTTAAATGTTTGGATTGTGGTTTTACAGGAGAAATATTTCCTGAGGTTGATGATGATAGAAGTGAAAGAAAATCTTCCAAGAAAAGCTAATTATCTTGATGAGTTCAAGGACTTCCATTGTGGGTGTGGGGATAAATGTAAATATCAATGGAATGTAGTTATGAAGAATGATGGTGGTGAAGAGGGAATTATGACTTTTTGTAGATATCCCTATAGATCTAGGCTTTATGTAATTTTATCAAGATGGAATCCTGATTTTGAACCTATGTGTGAGATTGTTGAAAATGAAGATAAAAGTTAAGGCCAATGCTAAAGAAAATAAAGTAGAGGATAAAGGAGGAGATTATTATTTAGTTTCAGTAAAAGAAAAAGCTAAAGATAATAAGGCCAATCTGGCTGTTATTAAATTATTATCTAAATATTTTAAGAAAAGAGTAAAAATAGTTAGAGGTTTAAGGAGTAAAGAGAAAGTTATTGAGTTTTGAATTTAATTACAGAATCTATCTTTTCATCTATAATTTTTCCATCAATAGCATTTATTTTTACGTTTAGAATTTTAAAATCCGAAGTTATGTAACTAATATTCCATATTGGTATTTTTATTTTTTGTAAGATGATTATCCTTTTCATTAATTGTTTTATTCCCTGTTTTTTTGATATTTTGTCTATTTCATTAATTGCTTTATCTAAATTTACCTTTATTTCATCCATTTTTAATTCTTCAACATCTCTTCTTTCTTTTTGGAATATTTTGTTTGTTGTTTTTGTTTCTATCTCGGTGTTTATGGTAAAAGTTGTCATCTCTTTTGTTTTTTTATTGTAATAATCTAATTGAGGGTGTTCCATCTGGAAAAAAGCACATAGATAAGAATCTGGATTATTTTTCTTGTAGCCCTTAAATTCTTTAGAAGATTGAAGTTTTTTTATTAATTCTTTTATTTTTTGCATTATTTCTTCTTTTCTATTTCTTTTAATAATGAATCCATAAAATCACTTATTTTTACTCCGAATTTAACTTTCCCTTTTCTTGTTCTTACTGCTAATGTTTTATTTTTTGTTTCTTTGTCTCCAATGGTTACAATATAATTTACTTTTTGTAATTGGGCTTCACGAACTTTTTTATTTATTGTTTCTGCTTTTATATCTAATTCAACTCTAATACCCCTTTCCTTTAGTTTTTTTGCCACTTCTTCTGCAAACTTAATATTCCTGTCAGTCACAGTTATTATTTTTACTTGAACGGGATTTATCCACAAAGGAAACTTTCCTGCAAAGTGTTCTATTAGGATTCCCATGAATCTTTCTATGCTACCATAAATTGCCCTATGTAACATTACTAGGGTATGTTTCCTGCCGTCCTTGCCTTCGTAGGTTAGGTTAAACTTTTCTGGCATGGAGAAATCAAGTTGTATTGTTCCACACTGCCAAGTCCTTCCAATTGCATCTTTAATATGGAAATCAATTTTTGGTCCGTAAAATGCACCTTCTCCTGGATTTAATTTAAATTTCATTTTTTTAGCTTTAAGTGCATCTTCAAGAGATTTTTCTGCAATTTTCCATAATTTAGGTTTACCCATTGCTTTTTTTGGTTTAGTTGATAGTTCAACTTCGTATTTGAAACCAAAAGTAGAATAAATTCTATCACACAAATCAATAAGTTCGATTATTTGTTCCTTAAGTTGTTTTTTTGTGCAAAATATATGTGCATCATCTTGAACAAAGGCTCTAACTCTAAATAGTCCAGATAATACTCCGGTTAGTTCATCTCTGTGTACTAAACCTAAATATAAGGATATTTCCTGGACAGTTCATTGGTTTAACAGCAAATTCTTTTTTTTCTATTTTTGTGAAATACATATTATCTTTATAATGATCCCAGTGTCCTGACCTTAACCATAGGTTTTTGTTTAGTATTATTGGAGTTATGTTTATTTCATAATTTAATTTCATCATTTCGTCTGTCATGTAATCTATTAATTTATTGAAAATGAATCTTCCTTTGTCATGGAAGAAAGGCATTCCAGGAGCTTCTTTATGAAAAGAAAATAAGTCCAATTGTTTACCTAATTTTCTATGGTCTCTTTTTTCTGCTTCTTCTGTTTGTTTTATGTATTTTTTTAATTCTTCTTTTGAATTAAATGCTATTCCATAAATTCTTTGGAGTACTGGATTATTAGAATTTCCTTTCCAGTAGGCTCCAGCTAATTTTAGAAGTTTAACAGCTTTAACCTCTTTTGTTGATTTAATATGAGGACCCTTACATAAATCAATAAAATCTCCGTTTTTGTAAAAAGTGACTTGTTTGTCTGGAAGTTCTTTTAGAAGTTCTAATTTGAAAGGTTCTTTTTTAAGAAGTTTTTTTGCTTCTGCTCTGCTCCTTTTAACTTTTGTGAATTTTTGATTTTTTTTTATTATCTCTTTCATACGTGTTTCTATTTTTTTAAGATCTTCTTCCTTAAATTCAACGTTTCCAAAATCATAATAGAAACCATTTTCAATTGCCGGACCAATTCCTAGTTGGGCCTTAGGAAAAAGCTCGTTTCTAATTTCATAGTTAATACTTTTTTTGCTAACTATTTAAATTTTTCTTCGTAGTAAATTATATAAATAATGATGTATGTGTATAAAGTATGAAAAAGAGGTTTTTATTATTGTTGATAATTCTTTTGCCTTTTGCTTTGGCTGAAATAAATATTGATGGTTTAGATAGAAGTGAATATAATTTTGGTGATGAGATAAAGATTAGTGGTTATGTCCAAGAAGATAATGCAGTTAGTGGTTATTTTGAATTAACTTTGAGATGTGGTTCTGTAGAATTTAAGCTTCCAAGAACATTAGTTAGTTTGAATTCCGGAGAGAGAAAAAACTTTCCAAATCAATTAAAAATACCAAAAATTACTATACCAAGATCATTAGAAGGAAGCTGTGATATTAGGGCCAGTCTAGTTTCTAATAATCAAGAAGTAGATTATGGATTATCTGATAGTTTTATGATAACCGATGAACTTATTGGTAGTTTTAATATAGATGAAACAAGGATCCAAGCTGGAAAATCTTTTACATTAACAGGAGAAGTTTTTAAGTTAGATAATGATCCTATTGAGGGCAGTGCAGAGATGTATTTTAATAGGGGAGATGAAAGTTTTCTTGTGGATATAATAAGTATAAAGAAAGGAAAGTTAAATTATAAGTATGTGCCTGTCTCTATCCCCGAAGGAGAGTATTCTATTGATGTTTCTGTTAGTGATTTATATGGTAATGAGTTTTTGTTTGAAGATGTAGCTTCTTTTACCTTGATGAATGAACTGTACGTGTTTGCTAAGACAGATAGTAGAATTGTTGATCCTGGAACTAGGATAAAGATTTCTGGTGAGGCAACAACAGTATTGCAAGAAGGTGTAGATAATGCCAATGTTGAAATAATTTTTGGAGATGAAAAATATACTACAAAAATAAAGGATGGAAAGTTTGAATATGAATTATTAATTAAAGAAGATGTTAAATCTGGATCTTAATAAAGGGGAATCTGATGTAATAATCGATGTTAAAATGATTCCTACCAGATTGGAAATAGACTTTGATAAGGAAAGTTATCGGCCCGGAGATGAATTGGGTGTTACTGCTTTATTGTATGATCAAGGAGATGAACTAGTTAGTGGATTTGTAGACGTTACCTTTTTTAATTCTAAAAAAGAGGAAATTTTGACAGACAGGCTAAAGATTGGAGAATTAGAGAAGTATCAGTTAGATGAATTTGCTGTGCCGGGAACATATTCCTATAAAGCAGATTATTATGAATTAAAAATCGAAGGAGAATTTATAGTTAGTCTTGTAAAGGATATTAATATTGTTTTAAGAAATCAAACCATTCTAATTACTAATGTTGGAAATGTTGATTACAAGGAAAAGGTTGAATTTATATTTGCTAATGGACTTTATTCTGTTAGTGAGAGAATATCTCTGGGTGTTAATGAAACAAAGGAATTTTATCTAGCAGAAATGGTTCCTACTGGGACATATAATTTGGTTTTAAGATCTGGTGATATTGAAAAAGAATTTGAAAGCGTTGTTGTGGTTGGAAAAGGCAAGAAATCCTTTAATTTTATTTACGTTGTCTTTGCAGTTGTATTCCTGGCTTTATTGATTTTATTGTCTTATTTACAGAAAACAAAGATTAGGAAAGTAAAAATTAGGCATGAAAAAGAAAAAAGAAAAGGAAAAACATTTGCCA
>JAFCDD010000035.1 GCA_017609845.1 Candidatus Woesearchaeota archaeon
AAATCTACCATTTGTGGTTATACTGCAATATTAGTTGCTATGGAAAATTCTAAATTAAGGGGTGCAGAGAAGGGAGTTTTATTAGATTATTATACTTCTGGTGATATTACTAATTATGATCAGGCTGTTGGTTATGCAGGAATAGTTTTTATTTAATAGTAAAAAGAATAATTTATATAATAGAAATTATTTAAAATCTTATATGATGGCTAAAAAAAAGAAGGTTGATAAAAAAAAGAAGGATCTTCCTGTTTTAAAACAAAAGCTAAGTTTTAGTCAGAAGTCTGCAGATTTATTAACATCTTTTGTGGGTAGTTGGAAATTTATATTTTCTCTTTTTATATTTATGATATTTTGGATCAGTCTAAATGTATACATGATTGTAAATCAATGGGATCCTTATCCTTTTATCCTTTTGAATTTTGTTCTTTCTTGTTTGGCTGCCGTACAAGCTCCAATAATTTTAATGAGTCAAAATAGAACTACAGAAAGAGACAGAATTAGATTTGAACATGATTATAGTGTTAATAGAAAAGCTGAAAGAGAAATTGAACACATTCAAAGAGACCTTGATTCTATTAAAAGGCTTCTTCTTAAGAAAAGAAGGTAATTAAACATAAGTTGAACTCAAATTCTTATCAGAAAAATTCTCTTTGATAAATTTGATCATCATTTCGTTCTCTGCCATTTCATAAGATTTCAGGGCTGCTGACAGCAAACCCTGTTTTAATAATACGTCTCCAAGCCTACTTAATTTAGAGCTATCATTTGCTAATTCATATGCTTTTGATGCATAAGCTAATTGATTTTCTTCCAGACATTGATCTCCTAATTTTACTAATTTTTCTTTATTATTTAAATTAGAATAAACTTCAATTGCAAAATCTATCTTTCCTCTTTTTTGACATTCATCTCCTACTTTATTTAACATATCCTGGTCATTAAGAAGTTTAAATGTTTTTAATGCTTCAGAAAAATGACTTTCTAGAAGACATTTTTCCCCTAAACTTCTTAGTTTTGAATGATCGTTTGCCAATCTATAAGCATCTACAGCATGATTAAATAAACCAACCTTTTGATAATTATCTCCAATTTCAATTAATTTTTCTTTATTTCCAGTAAGAGTAAATGCCTTAATTGCTTCAAGGAGCTTTCCTTTTTTGATATATTCTTCTCCTGCCTCATTTAACAATGCTTTTTTTGATTCTTCATCAAACATAGAAAGATTTACTTTATCTATTCCTTTTTTTATTAAAGCAGGAACTATTTTCTTAAAGTCTTGTCTTTCTTCAGAAGGTTCCATTTTTTTTCTCTTATATATAATGTTCAATAGTAATTTAAAAATTTATGTGTTTTTTAAGATATATTATTGGTTTAATTTTTTATCTATTAATGTTTTTCTTCTTTGTATTTTTTTTAATAATTCTTCTGATATTTGCAAATTGTTTCTTTTTATTTTATCTAATTCATTTAGGAATTTTTCTTCCATGGCCTTTAGGTCATAAAAAAAACCAAGATAGTTTCCTGAATCAGAATTCATCTTTCTTTCTAGTTTTTCCATCCTATCGAGAATTATTTCTATGTTGTGTTCTGGAATGTTTGTTGCTATAGATTCTTTTTTTATTTCAAAATCAAACCGTATATGTTTTGGTTTTGGTTTTTCTTCTTCTGACTTTAGTCTTTCTAATCTTTCTCTAACGGTTTCAACAAGATCCTCTTTCTTTGGTTTTTTAATCTCAAAATCCATATTTTATTATAGGTCAAGCTTATATTTAAAGATTTATATGCTGTTAATTTAGTTCTTCGGAGTTATAACAAAGGTTATATAAAATAACTTAAATCTTTTTTTAAAATGGAAATTTGTAGTGTCGGCGGTTATAACGAAGTTGGAAAAAATATGACTGCTATTAAATTTAATAGTGATGCTGTAATTCTTGATATGGGTTTTTTTCTTCCCAGTTTGATAGACTTTGAGGAAAGTGGGGGGGATAGATCAAATATGAGTAAAGAAGGATTAATTAATTTGGGTGCTATTCCAAATGATTCTGTTATTCGTTCTTGGAAAGATAAAGTAAGAGCTATAGGTTTGGGACATTGTCATTTGGATCATATTGGGGCTGTTCCTTATTTGGCTAATGATTATAATTGTCCCGTGTATGGTGCTCCTTATACTATGGATGTTTTGGGTTCTATGTTAAGAGATGATAAATTAAAATTAAGGAATGATATTAAGATTGCTAATCCAAACTCTATTCATAAGATAAATGGTAACCTCAAAATAGAGATGATAAATATTACTCATTCTACTTTGCAAACCTGTATGATGGCAGTTCATACTAAACAGGGTACTGTGTTGTATGCTAATGATTTTAAGTTTGATAATCATCCCGTTGTTGGTAGAAAACCAAATTATAAAAGATTAAAGGAGTTGGGTAATGAGAATATAATTGCTTTGGTTGTTGATTCTATTTATGCTGGTTTAGATAGAAAAACCCCAAGTGAAAAAGTTGCCAGGGAAATGTTAAAGGATGTTTTATTGGGAACTGGAAATGAAAACAATGCAATCTTTGTTACTACATTTGCTTCTCATCTAGCCAGAATAAAAAGCATAATCGATTTTGGGGAAAAATTGGGGAGAAGGATTGTGTTGCTGGGAAGAAGTATGAAAAAGTATGTTAATGCTGCTCAAAATTCAAATCTGATTAGTTTTTCTGACAGAGCAGAGATTTATGGTTATAAAAGGCAGGCCAAAAGAAAATTAAAAGAAATAGAAAAAAACAGGAAGGATTACTTGGTTGTTTGTACTGGGGGACAAGGGGAACCCGGTGCCATATTAACCAGTATAGCTGATAATAGTTTACCTTTTAAGTTTATGCCGGAAGATCATGTTATTTTTAGCAATAAAGTTATTCCAACAGAGATTAATAAAGAAAACAGGGATGCTTTGGAAGCTTCTTTAAAAAATAAAAGAGTTAGATTATTTAAGGATATACATGTTAGCGGACATTGTGGAAGGGAAGATTTAAGAGATTTAATTAAGATAACTAAACCACAGCATATTATTCCTGCACATGGTGAAGTAAGGATGACTAGTGCCTTAAAGGATTTGGCTTTACATATGGGATTTGATACTAATAAGGTTCATGTTATGAAAGACGGTTTAAAGATAAAGATATAATTCTATTATAATAATCTTAATAAGCTTGGTTTCTTAATAAGCCATATGAAGTTTGCACATTTAGCTGATTGTCATATTGGTGGTTGGAGAGAGCCAGAACTAAGGGATTTAGGGATTAAATCTTTTGAAAAAACAATTGATATTTGTATAGAAAGGCATGTTGGTTTTATTTTAATTTCTGGAGATTTATTTAATACTGCTATTCCTAATATTGATTTAATCAAAGATGTGGCTAAGATTCTAAGAAAAGCTAAGGATGCTAATATAGATGTTTATGTTATTCCTGGGAGTCATGATTTTTCTCCCAGTGGAAAAACCATGCTGGATGTTTTGGAGAAGGCAGGATTAGTGATAAATGTAATGAAATTTGAAAATGGCAAATTAAAATTTACTGAAGATAAGACCGGAGTTAAGATAACTGGGATATTGGGGAGAAAAGGTGGTTTGGAAATCTTAGATTATGAGAATTTAGATAGAGAACATTTGGAAAAAGAAGGTGGTTTTAAGATATTTATGTTTCATACTGCTCTGACAGAATTTAAACCAGAAGAAATGGAAAAAATGGTATCACAAAGTGTTGCTAATTTACCAAAAAATTTTAATTATTATGCTGGAGGTCATGTACATTATATTTTTGATAAGAAACATGAAAATGGAGTTTTAACTTTTCCCGGTGCTTTATTTCCAAATAACTTTAAGGAATT
>JAFCDD010000007.1 GCA_017609845.1 Candidatus Woesearchaeota archaeon
GGAAATCAATTTTTAGATGATTTAAGACAAGCAGATGTTTTAATTCATATTGTAGATATATCAGGAAGTTTAAATGCTCAAGGAGAAGAAATAGAACAAGGTTCCTATGATCCATTAAAAGACATAGAATTTTTAGAATACGAATTAGATATGTGGTACTTTCAGATACTAAAAAAAGGATGGGAAAAATTCTCAAGAACAGTACATCAAGAAAAACAAGACATAATTAAAGCATTAGCAAAACAGTTATCAGCGTTAAAAATAACAGAACCAATGATTGAAGATTCTATTAAACACATAAAAGATAAAAATCCTACAGAATGGACAGAACAAGAACTGAAAAAGTTGACAACAGAACTAAGAAAAAAATCAAAACCAATTATAATAGCAGCAAATAAAATTGATATTGATATAAAAAATAACTATGAAAGAATTAAAAAACAAATCAAAGAAATAATCATTCCTTGTTCTGCAGAATCAGAACTAGCTTTAAAAGAAGCAGCAAAACATAACCTAATAGATTATATTCCTGGAGAAAGTTATTTTGAAATAAAAGGAGAACTCAATGAAGAACAAAAACACGCTTTAGAATTCATAAAAGAAAAGATTTTATCTAAATACAAAACAACAGGAGTACAAAATATTCTTGACACAGCAATCTTTACATTATTAAAATATATTGCAGTTTATCCAGTTCCTAATGCAACTTTAAAAGATTCAGAAGGGAATACTCTCCCAGATTGTTATTTAGTTCCAGAAAATTCAACAGCTTTAGACTTGGCTTATAAGATTCATACCGACATAGGTTCTAATTTTATTAAAGCAATGGACGTTAAAACAAAAAAACCAATCGGAAAAGATCATAAACTAAATAATTTGGATGTAATTGAAATTATGACTAAAAAATGAAATGCTTAGGAATAGAAGGAACAGCACACACATTCGGCGCTGCAATAATGGACAATAAAAAAATTCTTTCAGATATAAGAGACTCATATAAAACAAAAAAAGGAGGCATTATTCCAAATGATGCAGCAAACCATCATAGAAAAGTAGCAGATAAAGTAATTAAACAAGCATTAAAACAAGCAAAACTAACAATAAAAGATATCAACTTAATTTCATTCTCCCAATCTCCAGGTTTAGCTCCTTGCTTAATAGCAACAAGAGATAAGGCAGTTGAAATAGCAAAAAAAAACAAAATTCCAATTATTGGTATTAACCACTGTATTTCACATTTAACTTCAGGATTACTATTCACCAAAGCAACCAACCCGGTTTTTATATTTGTCTCAGGAGCCAACACACAAATAATCTCACTAGAGGGAAATAAATTTAGAATTTTTGGAGAATCTCTAGATATAGGTCTAGGAAATGCATTAGATAAATTTGGAAGAGAAATAAATCTAGGATTCCCTGCAGGACCAAAAATGGAATCTTTAGCTAAAAAAGGAAAATATATCCCTTTAACATACACAGTAAAAGGAATGGACTTAGCATTTTCAGGAATAATAACAGAAGCAATAACAAAATTCAAAAAAGGAGAAAAAAAACAAGATTTATGTTATTCACTACAAGAAACCTTATTCGCAATGTTAACAGAAGTTTCTGAACGTGCATTAGCACACACACAAAAAAATGAACTAGTTCTAATTGGGGGTGTAGCAGCAAATAAAAGATTATGCAATATGCTGAAAATAATGTGCAAAGAAAGAAAAGCTAAATTTTTTAATGTTCCATTAAAATATGCAGGAGATAATGCAGTAATGATAGCATACCAAGGAATTCTCGAATATAAATCAGGAAAAGAAGACAACTATAATATTGATATTATCCCAAATTTAAGAACAGACGAAGTAATGGTTACATGGAAATAGGTGTTATTCAAATTATAAACAAATTCTAATTTTTTTAAGCTTATTTTAAACTTGTTTTTTGAAAAGAAAGAGAAATAATGCTTATTTTGATATAAAAATGGACATAAGAAGATAATAATAAAATATACAAATATTTATATAGTAAAAAGTAGCAATAATAAGTGTATTATGCTCTTATGGACATAATATAATCTCTTGAGGAGAATAAACCTAACAAAGAACAAGTAAAATTGTTAAAAACAATCCTAAACAAAGAAAAACTCTTTTTTAGGAAAGGAAAAAGCATCCAAGTTAATAACTTTAAAGAGGTGATTAGAAATGGCGACAACAGAAATGACATTAGAAGAGGCTTGTGGGGGTCAATATTCAGTAAAAAAGCCAGGAAGAATAAGTTACTTTTTGGCCAAATATCTTGGATTTGAAACACCAGGATATAGAAAATACACAGTTGGAAAAATTGAGACTTCATGTGAAGATTTTGAAAGAAGACTCGAGAAACTGACATTGGGCACGGTTTAAAAAATAAAATATTTTTGAATTTACTCAAATTTCTAAGAAAGAAGTAAAATAGGAAGGAGAGGTTATGCAAGAACAACAATCTTTTGTGAAGATTAGTGTAGGCATTAATTGAATTTAAATAAAAATGATCGAAAATAATGATAAATTGAAGATATTTCAAATTTCTACCCCATATATTGCTCTGTCTCCAGAAATGAAATATGGGGGTACAGAAAGAGTAATATTATATTTAGATGAGCAATTTGTTAAAGGAGGACATAGTTCAATAGTCGCCGCACCAAGAGAGTCTAGAATTGCTGGTGAATTATTATCCACAGTACCAAGTGGAAGCTGGAGAGTAAATGAAGAAGGAATTATGAGAACTCCAAAAGATAGGAGCCAATATACAGAAACACACGAAAGAGAGATTGTTAATTTCTTATCAAAGAATGAAGAAATTGATATTGTTCATGACCATATGAGTAATTTTCTTATTTCCGGAGAATATTTTGAAAGGGGACAACAAATCAGGGCACCAATACTCACCACACTACACGTTCCTTATTTAAATCTATCTCCAGAAATATATGGAGCGTGGAGAAGAATCAAAACAGAAGGAAGAAAGGTCTTCTTTAATGCAATTAGTCAATCTCAAAAAAGACATTTTGAAAAAAAAGTAGACGTTTGTGACGTTATTTATCACGGCATCCCTTTAGACAGATTTCCTTTTGAGGAAAAAAAATCAGATTATTTATTTTCTCTTGGAAAAATTTCTTATAAGAAAGGCCAACATATTGCAATTGAAGTAGCAAAAAAGACCGGAATGAGATTAATAATTGCTGGAGAAATTCAGGACAGGGAAGAGATCTATTTTAGAGAGATGATTGAGCCCAATATAGATGGAGACCAAATAAGGTTTATTGGTTCTTTGAATGATCAGGAAAAAGTTGAGTGGTATAAAAATGCTTTAGTTTTTCTTATGCCAATTAATTGGGAAGAAGCTTTTGGTTTAGTAATGATAGAATCAATGGCTTGTGGTACTCCAGTAATAGCTTTTAATAGGGGATCTGTTCCAGAAATTGTTAAACATGGCAAGACAGGTTTTGTTGTAGATACAAGCAGAGGAGCAGATTACGAATTAGAGGAGATGGTTAGAGCCGTAAATCGTATAGGAGAAATAAAGCCGGCAGATTGTAGAAGACATGTAGAAGAAGAATTCTCAATAGAAGAAGAAGCAAGAAATTATATTGAGCTATATAGGCGTATTATTAATTGAAATAATTTCTTTAAAGAAAATAATTAAAAAATTTGAAATACAAAATGGAGCTTGATAAGTTAAAAGAAAAAGTACAAAAAACATTGAACATAAGTGTAACACATATAGAACCACTCCCTTATATAAGTTCAAGTTTACGTTATAAATTAACTTCTGAGGATGAACTTTTTATGTTAAAATTACCGGATGACAATGTGCCTGCCCCCCCTAGCCAACTAAAAAAACTTATACGATATTTATTTGAAAAAAAATTACCAATAATATTTCAAGAAAGATTCGAAAGAAGAACTCAAGAAAGAAGAGTAAGTTTAGAAGCAACAGTTTTACAAAATTGGGAACAATATAATATAGATGCAGCAAGAGTAAGAGTTACAGATAAAAGAACAATGATACTTCTTGATTATATTATGGGACAAGATTATAAAGATCTTATTGAAGAAGGAAGATTAACAAAAGAACAATTTGATAGTCTTATAGAAAATATCAGTTACATAAGATATGTTGCTAAGAGGGAAGAAAATCTAATGCTCCTTCATAATGATTTGCATATAGGAAACTTTATGTTTGATCAAGAATCAAGAAAATCAAGAGCAATAGATCCAGGAATGATTCTCAATCCTTCTTTAAACTTTAAAGAAATAGACGCATATCTTAATTTGTTTTTTTGTTATTCATTAGTATCTAATTTATTCTTTGATTCAAATAGAACACGTTATATTAGAGAAGAAATTTTAAATGCTTTTATAAAAACATTAGAAAGACCAACAATACAAACAATGATTTCATTAAACAACCCAGTTTCACCACTATATTTAAGATACCAAAAAACTGGTAAAAAACCAGACCCACACAAAAACTTTAACTTATATAATACTTTTAATAAACAAAACTTTAAAATAGTGCAGGAAGCCTTACAAAAACAATATAAATAATTAAACAATTAATATAAATATGGAACCTTACATCCAAACAACAGACTATACTGCTGCCCCATCTTGTTTATTATCTATTCTTAATCACTTTAATAAACTAGAACTTAAAAGAAAAAATGAATTTAAAATATGGATGAAATCAGCATTATTGCCAATAAGGGCTTCATCAATCTATGCCTTAGCAATAACAGCAAAAAAACACGGATTAAAACCAAAAATAGTGGCAGGAAATTTAGATTACGAATACCCTAACTACAGGTTTAAATCTTACAAATTAAAAGAAATAAACCAAGCAAAAATTACTTCCAAACTATACTTAAAAAAAGCACAAAAAGAAAATATAAAAATAGAAAAAAAAGATTTTGATCTCGATTATGTTAAGAAATTATTAATGAAGAAAAAAATATTATTATTAAGACTTAATATTGGAATAATAAGAAATATAAAATCAACATCCAATTATGTAGTAGTATACGGCTATGGAAATAACAAATTTCTTGTCAATGATTCAAGATTAGGTAAACTACTAATCCCAGAAGAACAAATGAAAGAAGCATTCGAAACAGTAATAACAAAATGTAAGAGAGACAGCAGAATGATTATTTTTTAAAATGCTAAGAATTAACAATAAAATAATAACTAAAGAAACTAAAATCCTCAATTCTTCTTTATCTAAATTCCTAGGATTAATGTTCAGAAAAAAACAAACATTGATATTCAAATTCAAAAAAGAAGTAAAACATTCAATTCACATGTTCTTTGTTTTCTTCCCAATAGATGTTATCTTCTTAGATAAAAATAATAAGATAATAGAAACAAAAATGAACCTTAAACCATTCTCAATCTACTTTCCAAAAAACAAGTTTAATACACTAATAGAGTTACCAAAAGGGAAAATTAATAATATTAAAAAAGAAGACAATATCTCTTTTTAATAAGAACACAAAGAATGGAAATTATAAATATTTCTCTAACAAGGCTCTATTTTATAATCTTTTAAGTAATTATATATAGAATAAACAGCATTTACTCCTTGAGCAACACCAGTTATTGCCTGTTTAAATTCAAAGTTTGTACAATCTCCAGCAGCATAAATTCCTTTAACATTTGTTTCAGACATTCCATTGATGATAATCTCTCCTTTTTCATTTAATTCAACTCCAAGCTTCTCTGCCAGCTCGGCCTTAACAACAAACCCAACCTCAATAAACAAACCATCTAGTTTTAATTCTCTCAAATTAGAATCTAATCTAACCTTTTCAACAAAGTCTCTTCCTAAAATCTCAGTAACATTGGTATTATTAATAATCTCAATTTTATCATTTTCTTCTACTCTTTTAAGGTTTATTGGCTCAGCTCTTATTTTTTCTTTTCTATAAATGATATAAACTTTCTTAGCATACTGGCTTAATAATAATGCTTCCTTAGCAGCAGAATCCGAACCACCAACAACACCAACAAATTTATCTTTGAATAATGGCCCATCACAAGTTGCACAGTAACTTACTCCCTTATTTGTAAATTCTTTTTCCCCAGGAACATTTAACTTTCTATGTTCTGCTCCGGTAGAAAAGACAATGGTTTTAGCTTGATATTCGCCATCTTCAGTCTTTATCAAGAAACAATCCCCATTTTTTTCAATATCAATAACTTTTTCTTTTTTAAATTCTATATTTTTATAACTTCTTGCGTGATCCTCTATACTTTTAGCTAACTCCATTCCTGTTACATTTGTAAAACCAGGATAATTCTCAACCAAATGCGTTGTTTTTATCAAACCACCAAAATCAGGATCAAAAATAATAGTTTTCAAATTAAATCTTGCCGAATATATGGAAGCTGATAAACCAGTTACCCCTCCCCCAATAATGGCCACATCATACATAACCCATTAGAACTTAGATTTATATAAAAAGGTTTTGTTTAAATTAACAATTCTTTAACAACAAAATTTATATATCCATTTATATGCTATATTAGCTTAAATAACCTAGAGGAATAAAGTGAACAAAGATCTGATTGTAGGAATCCCCTCATATAATGAAGAAGACTCTATTTCTTTTGTTGTTAAACAAATTGACAGGGGATTAACAAGATATTTTCCAGAATTAAGAACACAAATAATAAATGTTGACAATAATTCACCAGACAATACAAAACAAGCATTCTTAAATACAAAAACAATAAATGAAAAAATTTATATTTCAACGCCACCAAAAATAAAAGGAAAAGGGAATAATTTCTATAATTTATTTAAATATGCACAAGAAACAGAAGCAAAAGCAGTAATAGTTGTTGATGCAGACCTAAAATCAATTACGCCAGACTGGATAAAAAGACTTGGACAGCCAATTTTAGATGGAACAGACTTTGTTTCACCACTATACACAAGACATAAACATGACGGTACAATAACAAACAACATAGTTTTCCCATTAGTCTATTCTTTATTTAACAAATACATAAGACAACCAATAGGAGGAGAATTTGCGTTTTCAAAAAAATTAATTGATCATTACCTTAATCAGCAATGGAATGAAACAACAAAACAATACGGCATTGATATATTTATAACAATGAATGCTTTAATAGGAAATTTTCCCACAAAACAAACCTTCCTCGGCACAAAAATACATAAGCCTTCTGCGCCAAAATTAGGACAAATGTTCACTCAAGTAGTTAATACGTTATTTGATCTTATTACATCTAACTATGAAATAGTACAAAGATATAATGGGGAGAAAAAACAAGAACCAGAAATAATAGTCCCAGAATTTAAAATTTCTGATATAGAAGTTAATATGAATAATTTAAAAGAAACATCACATAAATGTTTTGATGAAAATAAAGAATTTCTTAGAAGAACACTAAATAAAGAAATCTTTAAAAAAATTGATTACTCATTCAATAACGGAATTGTAGTTGATTCAGATTTATGGTCAGACATTGTATTTGAATTTTTAAATAAATATAAAAAAAATAACCTGGAATTGATTGAAGCTCTTAAGCCATTATACCTTGCGACAACCCACACTTTTATAGAACAAACAAAAAATATCCCTTCACATCAAGCAGAAGAACTAATTATAAAACAAGCAGAAATTTTCTGGGAGAAAAAACACAGATTTCTTGGGATCAAAAATAACTAAACAATCTTTTCTGTTCATTTAAATTTCTAATTAATTTGCTGTCTTTAATTAAATTAGAAACATCAATTCTTAAATTATTCAAAGCAATCTCTTTCATTTTTTCTAAAGCTTTATTTTTATCATCAAAACTTTCATAATTAACATTTAAAATCTTTCTACAAGCATTTCTAACAACCCAAACTCCCAAAGAAGCCCAATACTCTGGAGTTTCAAACCTCAAAACCAATGCGCTTGCCTGTCTCTTAATACCAACTAGATACTCTAGTATTGCTAATCTAGTAGCATAATAACCTCCAGCAGTATTAAATGCATACCCCTTTCTTCCAAATACATCTTCATAATCATGAGCAGTTTTCAATCTCCAGTCAGGATTCCATGCACTTCCAGGCAAATAATTTTCAAATAAATCAAAAGAGAAAGGTCCAGGAATAAGTAAAATTAAATAATAGTTACCCATAAATTTTCCAAAAAACAACCTATGTTCATTAATAAAATTACATTCCTTAATCTTCTTAATTATGCTTTTGCCAATAATATCATCTACTGCAGTTATGCTCCATCGTGTAGGAACCAACTTACGGCTAGCCTTAACCCCCAACAAACCCAAAGATAATAATTTAACTAATTGACCTTCCTCAAAATTCTTACCTAAATATAACAAAGCATCATTAGCCTTTAAATCTGTATCATCCACGACTTTATCTATTTTCTTTGGAACCTTAACATTATCAACTATTTTTGCTTTAAGTAAGGGAGCCCTAGGGCCCTGAGGACTATGAAATCTATCAAAATTAATTTCCAAACTAACCTTCTTCTTTAATTTAATCTCAACATCAACGTCTTTAATTCCCATCCCAATTTCCCTGGTAATATCTAAAAACTTATGAGAACTTTTGACACCAGTCATAAATTTAGAATTAACTAAATTACTCCTAAATTCAATAACATCTTTAATATCATAATCATTATCAGCCCAGTATTTTTCAGCATCATACAGCCAAGCATCCTTAACCTTTTCAGTAGGAGACAAAATACCAACATTAACTTTAGGATATTTTAATTTAGAACCAACAAAAACTGCAGGAGGACTACTTCCAAAAAATTCATCTATCTTAACATTAACGTTCTTAAATAAATTTGCAGTCCTCAAGGGCCTAGGCATTAATTTATTGTATTTATAATTAATTTCTGCTATATCCATATAAATAAAATAAAATACTAATTAAAAAGTCTTATGTATAAATGGCCCGTACATATATACTTGATAGCAACATTTTTAAATCCATTATATTCCTAATTCTACATATGGGCCCGTAGTCTAGTGGTTATGACGCCACCCTTACAAGGTGGAGGTCGGGTGTTCGATTCACCCTGGGCCCACTCTATTAATTCTTTTTAAACATATAAAATAATATAAACTATTGAATATTAAATATTTCTTCAAAAGGGGTAAAGAATGGCGGGAATTTTTGGAATTGCATCGAAACACAACAATAACACAGAAGACCTATTCCTAGGAACACATTATCTTCAGCACAGAGCACAAGAATACGGTGGTTTTGCTACATTCAATGGATATAGAGTTCATTTCGAGTCAGATAAAGGATTAGTAAGACAAAACTTTCCAAAAGAAAAACTTGAAGAGCTAAAAGGAGACATATGTATAGGTTCAGTATCTACCGAAAACCAACCAATCCACGTTCTTGGCAAAGCAGGAACTTTTATTTTTTGTTTTGATGGAAACCTAAGGCCTTCTAAAGAAACAGAATATCAGGGATTTAGAGATTCTTCTTTAATTTCAAGAGTAATTTCACAAGAAGATTGTTTTGAGAAAGGAATAGAATCCTTAGTAAATCAAGTAGAAGGAGATTTTGCAATTGTTTCATTGGCAAGAGAAGGAATATATGCTGCTCGTGGACTTGGAAGAAAACCACTAATTCTTGGACAAAAAAATGGAAGTTATGCTGTTTCTTCTGAAAGCAATTCTTTTATCAATACAGGAATAAAAATTATTAGAGACGTAGAACCAGGCGAAGTTGTTTTATTAACATCAGATGGAGTAGAAACAGTGACAAAATTAGATATCCAACCAATAAAATATGGAACATTTGAATGGGTCTATACTGCATATCCTGCCTCAATAATAGATGGAAGATTAGTTGCAAATGTTAGAAGGAGAATAGGAGAAGCATTAGCTAAACAATTTCCAGTTGAAGCAGACATAGTTTCACCAGTTCCAAATTCAGGAAGATGGCATGCTGTTGGTTATGCAGAAGCTTCTGGAATTACTTTTCAACCGATTTTTATAAGATACGATTATTCTGATAGGAGTTTTACTCCTCAACAACAAATAGATAGGGATTTTGAAGCTAAAACAAAACTTATCCCAATAGAATCACTAGTTGAAGGAAAAAGAATCATTCTAATTGATGATAGCATAGTAAGAGGAACCCAAACACGAAATCAAGTAATAAGACTAAGAGAAATGGGTGCAAAAGAAATACATGTAAGAATTGCTTGCCCTCCTTTAATGCACGCCTGTTCGTATGGTCAAACAACTAAAGAAGATAATGATTGTATTGCAAGTAAAATATCTATCAAAGAAATACAAGAAAAATTAAAGCTCGATAGCTTAGAATATGCAACAATACCAATTCTAGAAAAATCTACTGGTTACCCAAGAGAAATGCTTTGTTTAGAATGTTGGGGAAAATAACTACCTACTAGCATCAGCTTGTCTTTCTAATTCTAATTTTTTAGCAATAGCATTACTTTTATTATCTAAATTATAAGCTAAAATTATTTCTTCAGCCAAACAAGTCGCAATCTTTATCTTTTTCTTAAAACTTTTAGAATAAGAGCCGTGGATCATTTGCCTTAAAGCAATATCAATTCTTCTTTGTGGAGCGCATTCAACAGCTTGAGGATATCTTGCACCACCATACTCAATAGTTGTAATCTCTTCCCTAGGAGCAGCATTTTCTAAAGCTCTAACAAAAACTTCAACAGGATTTTTATCTAATTTTTTTTCAATAATTTTAAATGCATTCTCAACAATTCTATAAGCACGAGATGCCTTTCCAGTACAATGACCAGAAACAACCCTATGTACCTTGCCCCTATGGCCTGGAACCATAACCTTATTTATTAATCTTTCAACTATATGTGTATTGGATTTCCAAAATTGAGTTTTAGTATTTCTCCCCTGTGTCCTTGGAATTATCAATGGTTTTAAAGAAATATATCTTTTTAAACCAGGATCTATAACATTAATTCCGGAGGTATCCCATAAATTAAATAATTTCATCTTCTACCCTTCTCTATTTTACCTTTAATTAGAGCATTTAAGCTTTGATCATTAACTTTTATAACCTGCCACCTAATACCGGAAATATCCCCTTTAGCCCTGCCTTGTTTACCGCCTATACACTCAATCAGGACTTCATCGTGTTCATTAATCAGTTTGATAGCATTATAACCAGGAACAAAAGCCCCAACTTGCTTGCCATTTTTTACAAGTTGCACTTTGCAACACTTCCTCATGGCAGAATTTGGCTGTTTTGCCTCCCTTTGAAATTTTTCAATGACAATTCCTTTAGCTTGATGGGCTCCTTTTAAAGGATCAGATTTTCTTTTTAAATCATGCTTCCTAACAAAAAACTTCTTATCACTATCTCTGCTTTTCTTTCTTCTTTTCTTTAATTTCTTTCCAGCACCCAAACCTTTACTTTTTTTTGCCATTTTTATTTAATTTTTATCTCGGTTTTCCTGTATTTATTAACAACAAATTTCTTTTATTTTTCCCAATCAAGTTGGCTTTATCAGTTCTTGAACTCAATTCTATCACAATTTCATCATTCTCTTTATAAATTTTACCTTTTATCGGTGAGATTAAATTTTGTATAAATTTCACTATATCCTCGCTATATTCTATTATTTTTATGCTTTTTTTGAACATGATTGAAAGTTTTTTTACATTACTTCCATTTTTACCAATCGCCTCTGTCCATTCTCAACAATAAATACTAAGTGCTTATTGAGATAACAGTCTTTTACATTAGTATTAGTCAAATTCTCAAAAAAGTTTATATAACCAATAATATCTGAATTATATTGTCTCATTTTAATAACATAAAACACCAATAAAGAAAGGTTTTTTACAAAAAACCCCAAGTTCTTCATTATTCATCTTTAAACTAATTACTTCCACATTAATTAATTTTGCATAATGTTCAATTTTTTCCTTTATCTCTTTTTTACAATTAGAAGCCAAGAAAACTTTTTTTACATTCCCTCTTTTCAATTTTTTAATAGTCCTTTCACTACCAAAAACCATTTTCTCTTTTTCCAGTGCTTTTTTTAATTGCTCACTTGACATTTTTCTTCATTGTTGCAACCAGTCCAGGCAATCCGGTTCCCAATGGAACTGGCTGATTTAGTATTACATTCTCTACAACAGAGTTTAAAAAGTCTTCCTCTCCACTTAATGCAGCATTAACTAAATGCTTTAAAGGAGTTTCAAAACTTGCCCTGGCCAAAACGCTCTCCTTTTCACTTGTAACTCCACTTCTAGTTACTCCCTTGACCACCCCGCTAGAACACATTAAATCAGCAATAAAAAGGATATGTCTTACATCAACATCCAAACCCTGATCTTCTATGACCTTTTTGGCTTCATATACAACAGATTCTCTTGCTGCTTCAATGCCAAAAACAGAGGCAACTTCAAAAATATTGTTACTTATAGTCCTTGTTTCATCAACTAAATCCAACTTAATAACTTCTTTTAAATTAGAACCCATGGTCAATATAACAAATTCATTATTTTGTTTTATTGGTAATACCTGAGTAATCCCTTCAACCCCCCTTATAAAAGTTTCTTTTACTTTTTCCTTTAATTTATAGATATCTTTAAGAATTGTCTCCCCTTCTGGTTTTATAATAATATTACCTCCAGCAGACTTTCTAACAATTGTTTTCTTAAATTTATTTTTTAATGAATTTATCATAAGATCATCTTTTATTCCCAAATCCCTCATATTTCTTTTATTTAAAGAAATTTCAATATGACCTTTTATAATATTAATAAGAAATTCATTAGATAATTCCCTTAACTTAACTTCTTTTATAAGGGCCGCAAGTTTCTTTGCTTTTTTAATATCTTTATTATATGGTTTTTTTAAATATATTTCCATGCTGGGAGTACTAGCCTCTTTTCTTGCATCAAATATCTCTATTAGTCTAGGTAACCCAACAGTTACATTTAATTCAGATACACCAGCAAAATGAAAAACCTTTAAGGTCATCTGTGTTCCTGGCTCACCAAAACTCTCTGCTGTTACAATCCCTACTGCTTCCCCAGGATTTACTTTATAAGAATCATATCTCTTTTCCAAAGCTTTTAAAACAGCTTCTTTTTGAATCTTAGTTAAGTTATCTTCCTTACTTATTTTCTCAAATTCTTCAATTAATAGATCCGGAATCTTTCCTTTGTATGATTCGATCATTTTCCAATTACCTCTCTGATAAGATTTCTAATATCTATTGTTCCTTTCTCGCTCTTTGAAACATCTATGCTATCCTCTCCATATTTAAATTGAATAACTGTTTTATTTGCATCTCTTACAGTATAATCATATTCAACTTTTAGGTCTTGTAAGGCATTAGCCAGTCTTCTGTAAAGATATCCAGATTTAGGTGTTCTTAATGCCATATCCATTAAAGAATCCCTTCCAGTCATAGAGCCAAAGAAAAATTCAACAGGGTCAATACCTTTCTTAAAACCAGAACTTATAAATCCTCTGCTTCTGGGACTTAAATCTCCTTTTTTAAATAAAGATAAGGTCCTTCCATCATAACCATGCCTTATTCTTTTGCCTCTTAATGCCTGTTGACCAACACTAGAAGCCATCATAGTTAAATTAAGAATACTTCCCTTTGCTCCAGAATGAAACATAATTCTTAATGGATTTTCCTCATTAAGACTCTCTCCAATTATTTCTCCAATCTTATTTCTCACTTTATTTAAAGTCTGTAAAATTAATAATTCCAAAGATTCTTCGGCAGTCTTACCAGGTAAAATTTCTAATTTCTTAGCATTATAAGTTTTTATTAACTCATCAACACCATCCTCAGAGTCTTTTAATAATTTTCTTATTCTTATTAAAATGTCTTGTTTTAAATCAATATCTTTTAAACTAGTACTAAAACCTTTGTAGAATAAAGCCTTTATACCAAGCCTAAAAAGCTTACTTAACAAATCCAAAGCAACATCTTCTCCGTAATCCCTATGAAGTTTTCTTATTAAATTACCTCTCTCTTCTCCAATAGATGCACCATCAATGTAACCCTTAATCAATTTTCCTTTTTTGATAATAACATCATCATTATCCTTTGTCTTACCAATGTATTCAAAATCGCCCGGCAATACAGAACTAAATATTTCCTTACCTTCAACAACATTATTAAAATTAGGAATCTTTTTTACTCCAATAGAAAACAATAACTGAACAGCCTCATCTTTATTAAAAACCATGCTCTTAGTAAGCAAGTAATTTCCAGAAACAGAATCTTCTAGACAACCAATTATGTTTGTTCCATTCTTAGGAGTTATTAATTGGGTTTGCACTTGCATTAAAACTTCTGCTTCAGCCCTAGCTTCTTCTGTTTGTGGGATATGTAAATTCATCTCATCACCATCAAAATCACCAGCATAAGGAGTACATACAGCAGGATTTAATCTAAAAGATTTATAAGGAAGAATCTTAATTTTATGAGCCATAATACTCATTCGATGTAAACTAGGTTGCCTATTAAATATCGCAATATCATTATTTATAATATGCCTTTCTATTACATATCCAAGCTGCAACTCTTCCAATAACTGTTCCTTTGTCTCATCTGTTATTTTTTTCTTTTTTCCATCAGGCCTTATAACATAATTACATCCAGGATATTTTTTAGGCCCCCTCTTAACAAATTCTTTCAATCTTTCTAAATTCCACTCAGTAACTCTTTCAGGGACAGTTAACTCATAAGCTATTGCTTTTGGAACACCAACTTCATTAAACTTGATTTCAGGATCAGGACTAATTACAGTTCTTGCAGCAAAATTAACCCTCTTACCCGCAAGATTATATCTAAACCTTCCTTCCTTGCTTTTAACTCTTTCTGTTAAAGTTTTTAATGCTTGACCACTTCTATGTCTTGCAGGAGGTATTTGAGCGACAGTATTATCAAAATAAGTTGTAACATGATATTGTAATAGATCCCATAAATCATCCACAATAACTTCTGGAGCTCCAGCATTAATGTTCTCAAACAACCTCTGATTAATTCTAACAATATCTCCAAGTTTATGTGTTAAATCATCTTCCGACCTTTCTCCAGTATCTAATGTAATAGAAGGTCTCATTGTAACAGGAGGAATAGGCAATAATGTTAATATTAACCATTCTGGTCTTGCATACTTTGGATTTAAACCAAGAATCTCAGTATCCTCGTCTGGTATTTTTTCAAACTTGGTTTTTATTTCAATAGGACTTAATTTTTTATCCCCTTCAAAAAAAGTAAGTGGTCTCTCTAATTTGACATTTACTTGTTTTGCCTTACAATGTGGGCACTTTTTAAGATTCTTTAGGGAATTAATAATCTCCTTTATTTTTTTTCTCTTAAAAAACAAACCATATCTTTTTTCAATATCCTTTAAAGAATCTAATTTAAGTTTTAATTCTTCATCACTCAATAAGATCCTTCCACAGTCTTTACATGTGCTTCTTAAGAAATCTAAAATTGTTTTCGTATATTGAATATGAATAATAGGTCTAGCTAATTCAATGTAACCAAAATGACCAGGGCATTCTTTTAACTTACTACCGCAAGTTTTACATCTCAACCCAGGGTCTATAACACCTAATCTTATGTCCATCAAACCACCATCAACAGGATAACCCTCTTTATCATATAATTCTGGAGTTACAACCTTCACAGAAGACATTTTTTTAATAAGCTTCGGACTAAAGAAACCAAATGAAATGCTGTTGATATTCTTATATACGTGTTCCATTTTATCTATACCTGCTCTTTAATTTTAATTGTGGATAAATACACATGGCCTTTAACTCATCCAATAATAATTTGAAAGCATAACTAAGTTCTATAGGAGTTATCTCAACATTACTTCCACATTTAGGACAGAATTTTCTATTCCTATATTTATCTACAATAGCCAACATGCCACACTCTTCACATAAATACAACAAAGTCTTATCAGAATCAAATCTCTCCTTTAATAATAATGAAGCACCATGAGCCACAAAACAATCCTTCTCCATTTCTCCCAATCTTAATCCTCCTCCTTTGCTCCTACCTTCTATAGGCTGTCTTGTTAACAATTGTATTCTTCCAGAAGCCCGGGCATGCAATTTGTTTGCAACCATATGTTTCAATTTCATATAATACATATTTCCAATGAAGATATTTACTTTATATTCTTCTCCCGTAACACCATTGTAAAGTTTTTCTGTACCATCTTCTCTAAATCCCAATGATAAAAGTTCCTTTCTTAAATCCCCTTCATCTTCAGCATCAAAAGCAGTACCATCAATAAATCTTCCTGCTAAGGAACCAATTTTTCCGGAAAGAATCTCTAATAAATGTCCAACAGTCATTCTGCTAGGTAAACTATGTGGAGAAAAGATTAAATCAGGAATTACTCCGCTAGAAGTAAAAGGCATATCCGTTTCTGGGACTATAGAACCAATAACACCTTTTTGTCCATGTCTAGAAGCAAATTTATCCCCTATTTCTGGAATTCTCTGATCCCTAATCCTAACTTGAACTAATTTATTTCCTTCTTCATTTTCAGTAATCATAACAGCATCAACCTTCCCAATTTCACCATGTTTAATCATTGAAGAACTCTCCCTTCTTACATTTGCTGCTATGCTAAATTCTTCTAATTCACCCAAAAATCTTGGTGGGCTAGTTTTCCCTATGATTACTTCTTCCCCAGCAATTTCCGCCTCAGGATAGGTTATCCCATCTTCTTCTAGTAATTTGTAATTTTCTTCTGATTTATATCCTTTAATATCTTTATCTGGAATACAAATTTCATCAACCAAACCACCGCTATATCTTAATTCTTCAGAAACATAAGGCCTAAAAAATGTTGATCTTGCAAATCCCCTTTCAACAGAACCTTTATTAATAATTATAGAATCCTGCATGTTGTATCCTTCATAACTCATTAAAGCAATAATAATATTCTGACCTGCAGGATGTTGATCATAATTTGTTAAATCATGCATAAAAGTTCTAACAATAGGAGTCTGTGGATAATGTAATATATTAGAATCAGTATCCATTCTAACTAAAAAATTAGCGCTATATAATCCCAAAGCTTGTTTCTGTGTTTTTGATCCCCTATTCAACCTAGGACTCTGACCAAAATTAGCAAAAGGAACGTGAGCAGTAGTCAAACCCAGAATAACAATCTTACCAACTTCTAAATGAGTATGATCTTTTGTTAATTCATCTTCATTTAAAGCAACCAAAGAATTTTCTTCTTCAGAAGCATCCAAATATTCAATAATCCCTCTTTCAACAAGCCCACTCCATTTAATTTTTCCATCCTTTAGTTCTTTCTTAATTTCTTCAGTAACTAAAGATTTTCCATCCCTAACAAGAATTAGAGGCCTTCTTGCTCTTCCTTTGGAAAAATCAAGATAAACTTCATCAGAATTTTCATCATAAAGCACATTTAATTCTTTAGCTAATTTACCTTTTCTTCTTTCTTCTTTTATCTCATTAATGAAATTAAATGGATTTTTTATAGTTCCAATAAATTTTTCATTTAAATAAACATCAGACATTTTATTTAATGGCAGTTAAACCAGCAGCCTCCAAAAATTTTTTTATTTTTTCTTCTTGTGGAACTCTTTGCGTTATTTCACACAATAAAGCAAAGTTTTTTCTTAATCCTATTGGGGTTCCCTCAGGAGTTTCTATGCTGCACAACCTCCCCCAGTGAGTGGGATGTAAGGCTCTTGCCTCAAAATTTTCTTGTGAAGCACTTAATAAAGAAACAATCCGTTGTAGATGAGATGTTGTAGCTAAAAAATTAACCCTGTCCATATTTTGACTTATTCCTTTTCTTCCGCCAACCCATGAACCAGTGGCCATTGCACTTTGTATTCTGCTAGTTAATAGTTTATCTCTAATAATTATTTTAACAGACGAAAATTTACTTCTTTTTACCAATCTCTGAAAATTATATAATATATCATTAATTAATATCCTTAAATTAACTCTAAACAAATCAGCAAGCAAGTCACCACTCATTTTTAATTTTTTATTCATATAATGGTCTTTGTCTCTTTGTTTTATTCCTTCTTTTGAAACCTTAAAAAATCTATTTATTATCCTACATAAATTATATGCTTTTATTATTCTATCTTTAGGAGAGATCCCAAGATGAGGCAACAAATACCTATCTAGATTGTTCTGAGTTTTTTCTATTTTAATTTCCCTAGGTTGATTTATTCCGGTTTTCTTAGCAATAAATTCTAATGCATCATCTTCAGTTTTTAATTCTAGATTTTCATAAAGATTAATAAAAATATCATCATATTCTCTATCTCCAGAAATAAATCTCGTTATTTCTTGATCACTTACTAAACCAAGAGCCTTAATAATTGCAACAACAGGTATCCTTTTAAATCTCGTAAATGAAAGATAAATCATTCCATCTTTCATCTGTTCTATTAAATGAGGAATTCTGTAAGGTCCTTGTTCAGAAAATATTTTCGCAGTATATTCACTTGGCCCAACTTTATTTTTTTGTATAAATAACTTATTTGATGCCAAGTCTTCAACAGTAATCAAAATCCTTTCATTACCATTTAATATAAAGTATCCTCCAAAGTCATTAGGATCCTCATAATGTTTTATTAACTCCTCTTTTTTTAATCCATGTAAATGACAATGCTTTGACTTAATCATTATTGGCAACTTACCAATCTCTGTGGTAAATGTTTCTCTTTGTACACCATCCATATGCGCACTAACTTCTAAATAGATAGGGGCAGCATAAGTTAAACTTCTTAACCTTGCCTCATAGGGAAAAACATCCCTTCTGCTTCCATCAGCCTCAACTATTTGTGGTTTTTTAATCCACACCTTATTAAATTTAATTTTGAAATCTTGAATTTCTTGAGGAGTTATTGTTGGGACAATTTCTCCCATTTCATCAACTATCTTCTGCATATCATTTTCTATAAAATTATTAAAAGATTCTATGTCTGATTCAACAAAACTATTTTCTTCAAAATATTTTTTTATTAACAAATGTTTATCACTCATCTACAACCACCCTATAATAAGGAGACTCTTTAGAAGTTGGACTCTTTCTTGTTATTTTTATTAGGTCTCCTTCTTTTGCACCAATAACTTTGATAACAGGATCTTTAAGTCTGATTTTTGGAAGCTGTCTTTTAGAAACATTATATTTTTTAAGAATTTTTTCTGCTTCTTCTTCAGATAAAATTTCGTGCTTCGGTAAAAACCTATGTTTTAAAATTATTTCTTCCATTTTATTCTAAATGGGCCGGATGGGATTTGAACCCACGACCCCTTGGTTAAAAGCCAAGTGCTCTAAACCAGGCTGAGCTACCGGCCCGACGCCCTGACCGGGATTCGAACCCGGGTCACGGCCTCGACAGGGCCGTATGATAAACCAACTACACCATCAGGGCCTTTTAATCTTGCTAAATAAAGATTCTACACTCTATTTCTTATTAATCCCAATAAAAACCACAAAATGTCTTGATAAAATCATATTATAATCTCTTGTCTCCCTATAGATCTCTCAGAATCATTAACATTAATTTTTTTCACTTGGTTCTCATTTATAAAACTTTTGGTTGAAAAATCCCTGCCCCTGGACTCGAACCAGGAACCTTCCGGTACCAGCTGACCCATTTTCATCCCTAGCAAATGCCGAGTCAAAGGGCGATTCATCTACAGCCGGACGCTCCACCATTAAGCTAGGCAGGGATAAAGAAAAGACTCCTATCTAGTTTAAAAAGGTTATGTTTCTATAAATTAAATCGGAATACCAGGGATTCTTTTAGAATATTCTTTAATTTCCTTACCTTTCTTCTTGTAAACAACAACCGCACTAGGTAGCATAAACTTCCCAATTATATTTAGTTTTGATTTAATTTTATAACTAAAAACCCTCTCTTCCCCAGCCTCTAAAACATTCAATTGCCAGATCAATCTCATACCAGATCTTCCTTTTTGAATCTTATCCGGCTTTAATGTTCCAAAGTCTCTTGTAGGAATAACAAGGTTAGGCAAGTAATCAATAACTTTAACATTTTTTAACATCCCATTATTATTTCTAACATGCAATAATACTTTTAATTCAGAAACGCCTTCTTTTGTCTCACTTAATTTATAAGTTGTTTTTTTTATTGTAATCTTCCTACTTAACAAGTATAATATCAAACCAAAAACAACCAAAGCCACCAATATTGCTATCCAAAGACCCCTATAATCAGTAGTTATTTCTAGTACATAATCTTGTCCGGGCATAATTTCAAAATTCCAGACAAAAGTATCATCCACAATCTTGCTTGGAGGAACATTAAATGTTGTAAAGTAACTTGCAAATCCACCAACCTCCATCCTATAACTTTCTTTTGCAATTAAATTTCCAATATTGGTCTTTGTTATTTTAACTCTATTAACAAATAAATCATTATTCTTTATAATCTCTTCTTGTACATCAGGATTCTTAATTACTTCAAATTCCTTTTTATAACTGCCAATTAGTTCTTTATTGCTGTAAACCTTTATATCTAAAGTATATTCTCCTGCAGTTGTTGCAGGATCCAAATCAAGATCTATTGTTTTAACAATTGGTACACCATAATACAAAGGGGTTTCAAATTCATCTTCAAATAATTCACTAACAACAAAAACTTCTACATTTTTATACACTTTATTCACTTTGTTGCTTAAAATAATATCAAAAAACACGCCCTTCCCAGCAACAATTTTATTTTTAAAATTTGTTGTTATTCCAACAATCTGTTCAGGATAAACAATATTTACTATTAATTCTTGCCTTTGCTTTATATTTTTATCAGATTCAGAAATTACATCCACAAAAGTTTTATAATTCTTATTGGGTATTGCCTCTTCCAAAATTTTCACTCTTATATCAACTGTCTTTTCCTGGTTTGAACCAACAACCACCCTACTAGGATCAACATTAATATGTTCAAATACATCAGAAAAAGGATAACTTGAAAATTCATCCGGAATTATCTTAAAAGTATCTTCCGCAATCCCATTATTCTTTATTGATAATTCAAAAACAGCCTCTTCTCCCGGAGAAGCCTTATTATTTTCTTCAATTAAATTTAACTCTATTCTATCAGCATAAACTAAAGATGTTAAAAGAAACAATATCATAAAAATAAATATAATTTTCTTCATAAATCCACCTCTGGATATATGATATTATTACTTGTATTTAAATTTTGTTATTAGTTATGGCCTTATTATTTTAGCTACTTTTTTGGTTAAATCAATGATCGTAGAAGGTTTGCCACTTAGTGGTCCGTAGTCAATTATATAATCTACTTTATTTCTTATTCTTCTAGAGATATCATCTATTTTTGTTATATTATTTTCTCCACTTTTATTAACAGAAGTTGTAATAAAAGGCACATTTGCTTTTCTTATTAAATCACAAAATTCATGTTTTGGAATTCTCACTCCAACGGTTTTACCAAAACTTACATTATTTGGGAATATTTTTCTTTTTAATTTTAAAATAAAAGTATATTTCCCAGGCAATTTTTCTATGTAAGCTTTTTTATAATGGCAATTTTTGTATATCCAATTCTTGCTCGGAGCAATAACAGAAAAGGGCTTTTTAGATTTCTTAATTTTTCTTATTTTTTCAACTAAATCTTTATTTAGGGAATTACACCCAATACCATATATAGTGTCTGTTGGGTAAATAAAAATCTTACTCTTAATCTCTTTTATTATTCCCTTTCTTTTCTTAAATTCCTTAAAATCCATGATTTCCATTGAATTATTAAATATTTTACAATTTTAAAAACCTTCTTTCTTGGAATGTAACTACTTTAAAATAGTTGTAAAATCGAAAGATTTATATATGACTTATAACATCTAAAATATATCACCTCTTTTTCCCAGGAAGAAGTCCTTTACGGGACTTTTTCTTGGGTTTTATACTCATTAAATTTATAAAGAGTATAGGTAGTTTTTAGCTTTAAAAATGAGTATAGAAACCTTTGTAGGAATTGAAACAGAGTTTGCTGGTTTAACACACAAACAGGACAGAACACATTGTGGTTCTGGTGAGGAAATTATTTCTGCTTATTTATCTTATCTTAGACAAAAACACCCGAGAAGAGGAGTTGTAGCACAAGGCAAATCAAAGTCAAATCTTTTTTTAAGTAATGGTGCAAAATTTTACCCCGATACTGGGAAACATGCAGAATATGCTACACCAGAATCATCAACAATACTAGATGTGATTCGTTATGACAAAGCCGGAGAAAGAATTATTGAACTTGCAGCAGACCATTTTAATAGAACAAACCCGGGAATAACCATAGAAATTTATAAAAATAATTCTGATGAGTCAACAAGATCGTCAACAAGATATAAACGCTCAGAAACACAAACATATGGTTGTCACGAGAATTATTTGATCGAAAGTTCTTTATATGAAAATGTTGACGACCTTGAATACAAATTAGCTCCATTTTTAATAACTCGCCAGTTATATGCCGGTTCTGGAAAAATTGGACAAAGATATTTTAGTGAAGAGCAAAACATATTCCAACTTTCACAAAGAGCAGATTTTATGGAAAATATCTTTGGTAAATGTTCAACATCAGAAAGACCACTTATATTCAGAAGAGATGAACATCATATAAGAAAAGGAAAAAGATTACATGTTTTGTGTGGAGACTCTAATCTAATGGAAATAGCAAACTATCTAAAAATAGGAACAACAGAATTGGTGTTGCGTGCAATAGAAGAAGGACATATCGAAGAAATAAGAGTTATGGATTCCCACTATGAAATGGGAAGAATATCAAGAGACCAATCAATGAAATGGCAAGGAATTAGACTAGAAGATGGAAGAGAATTTTCTGCTTTGGATATACAAAGAATTTATTTCGAATTAATATATAAGAATTATTATAACAAAAGAAACGAAGAAACAAATGAAATAATAAAGTGGTGGGACCTTTTATTGTGTGCCTTAGAAGAACCATTAGGATACGGATTTAGATTACTTTCAAGAACAACAGACTGGGGCGCAAAACTTTCTATAATCAAGAGAAAAATGAAAAGAACTCCAGAAATTTCTTCTTATGATCATCCACGTATAAAGAGAATATCCATACAATATCATAAAGTAGATAGGAAGAAGGGCCTTTATTACATCTTAGAAAAGGAAGAAAGAGTTCAAAGGATATTAACCGACGAACAAATTGAAGATGCAATGGTTAATCCTCCACCAAACAATCGTGCCCATTTTAGAGGAAATGCAATTATGGCAGGAATTGTTGAAATAGCAGATTGGTCTATTACAACCATCAAATCAAATGGCGAATTATATAGAATTAAACTAGATGAACCAAGAACAGGAACCAATATAACAAGAGAAGACTTTCAACTTCCTCCTCAAGAATTAATTCTTAAACTAAGAAACCAAGGATTTAATGTAGAAAGAACACAATAAACAATTAGATTTGCAAATTAATACAAAACCCCACTAATGTTATTTTCCTTCTTAAATTTAATCACATTATCTACAAAACTTTCTATCTTAATCTCATGACTTACTAAAATAATTTGTTTTATGTTTAACTCCTCTAAAACAATCCTCATTCTGTCTAATTGTTCATCACTAAAACCATCAGTAGGCTCGTCCAATATTAGTAAATCTTTAGTTTTTATATCAGTAATTAAATTATTTATCACCTGATTTAACGCTAATCGATAAGCTAAAGCAGCAGCATTTTTCTCTCCACCACTCAAATACAAATAATCCAAATCATGCCCTCCTTGTGTAATCAATGGTGAAAAATCTTTATCTAGATTAATCTTCAGATTCTCATTGTCAACAAGAATATCAAACCACTTCTGGAATAAGGAATTAAAATCAGAATGAACTCTAAACATCACATTCTTTTCAATAAGGTCAATCATATTAATAAAATGATCATTGATCCAATTTTTAATCTCATTTAAATAAACAAAAATTTCCTTAATTTTAGTCATGTCTTCTATTTCTTTTTCAAGAGATGCAATTAAATCCAAAGAATTTTTAAATTCTACTTCTTGGCTATTCAATTCCAGTTCAATGTCTCTTAACTCTTTTTCTAATGTTTCTAACTCTTCTTTATCCTTCTCCAAATCTAATTCCTTATATTCTTCTATCTTATTTGTTAGATCTAATTTATTTTTTTCTAGAAGTTCAACCTCATTTTTTAATTTTTTCAGTTCTTCTCCAATAACTCTTTTTCTTAAATCATAAACACTAACTTCTCTCTTCTTTAATTCATTAATACCAATAACCTTTTCCCTTTCCTGTAACAGTTCAAACTCTTTTTTTAATCTTTTTAAGCTATTTTCAACAAATTCTTTTTCCTCTTTACCATTTTTAATTTCTTCTCTATATCTAATCATCTCTTTATTTTCCTCTCCAATCACCCTTTTCTTATATTCTTCTTCTACTTTTTGCTTACATGTGGGACAAGTATCCAGTCTTTGAATACTATTAACAATCTTCCTAGAATTCTCCTGATTAATGGTTGCCACATTTATTTTATTTGATATTAATCTTAAACTCTTTTCAGCATCATCAATTTTATTTCTTATTTCATCTATTTTTTCCTTAATGCCCCCTTCCTTTATATCCTCTATTTTTATATTCTTTAATTTATTATCAATATCTTCTATTTCTGAATTACTATTGCTTATTCTTTCTAACTTATTTTTAATATTTACTTCAATAATACTAAATTGTTTTTTTAATTCATTAATCTCAATAATTTGTTTTTCAATTTCCTTAATCTTTTTTCTTCTCTCATTAACTTCATTATTTTTCTTCTCAAAAATTTGTTTTATCTCATTAATCCTTATTTCTATCTCTTTCTTTTTATTCTCTTTTTCTAATTTTTCTTGTTTTTTCTCCTCCAATCTTTCTATTTTCCCTTTAAGCACATTAGTTTTCTCTCTTAACCCAGTTAGGAAAATCTTTGCGTTCTCTTTTACAACTTTGTACTTATCAATTCCAAATACTTTCCTTAATGTATCAAGCCTTAGTTCTTTATCACCCAATAAAATCTTTTTCATCTCTTCTTGAGGAGTATAAACAGTGTAATGAAAAATCATTGATTTAGACTTTGTTAACAATTCTTGAGGATAGTTTAAAAGATCTAAAACTGCTTGTTTTAATTCCATTGCACTTAAATCTTTTTTCTCTCCATTTATTATAATATAACCAGAACTTTGTGTTATCGTTGTTCCCCTTCTTAATACCCTTTTTATTATTATATCCTTATTATCAATATTAAAAAATAATTCTACACAACCCTCATTAACACCGGCCCTTAATAAAGAACCGCCACTCAAAGAACTTTTCCTCAGTCCAAATAAAACAAAATCTATTGCTAGTAATATTGTGCTCTTACCGCTTCCTATGTTTCCTGCCAACAACAAATTTCCTTCTGGAAAAGTTATTTCTCCATTAACATAAGATCTTATATTATTTAGCCTTATTTTTTTCAAAATCATTTCCAGATATCTCCTAATTTTAAAACATCAATAACGTCTTCGATAACCCTTTTTTCAAAATCCATTACTTTTTCTCCTTCTTTCTTATCCTTATTTAATGCGTTAATTAATTCAAAAGTAAGTTTTTCTTCTCCTTCCTTAGTTAAACCAGCCAAAGAAATTTTTCCAGTATGTTCTTTTACTATATTATCTTCAATTTCTTCAGTAGTGCCAACACTTATTTCTATCTCTTCAAATTCCCTTGATGTCAACTTAAAAGTGTTTTTTAGAACACAATAAGATTCTTTTAATTTATCTCCTATTTTTTTAAAGTTAATATCCCCAGGTTTCCCCGATTTTAATTTCCCTTCTATTCTTATTGTAACAATCTTACCCCAATAATCCCGTATGTTCATTAATTCCAATTCAACATCTTCAGG
>JAFCDD010000008.1 GCA_017609845.1 Candidatus Woesearchaeota archaeon
CTTAATCCATTTACACATTTCTTCAATCTTTTTAACATCATCATTATGCCCGGGAATTATTAAAGTAGTAATCTCCAAATGCACATCACTCTTAGATAGAATCTTTAAAGTTTTCAAAACAGGATCTAAACTTGCCCCAGTTAATTCATTGTAAAATTTATCATCAAAAGACTTTAAATCAATATTAGCAGCATCTAAGTATTTAATTAATTCCTTTAATGGTTCCTCATTGATATAACCATTACTTACTATTACATTTTTAATTCCTTTTTTATGGGCTTCTTTAGAAATATCCAATATATATTCAAATGCAATCAAAGGTTCTGTATAGGTATAAGAAATACTTTCACAATTATTTTTAATTGCTTCTTCAACAGCCTTCTTAGGACTTAAACTAATACCATGAAGATCTTCTGGTTTCATCTGTGAAATTTCCCAATTCTGACAATATAAACAATGCAAATTACAACCAGCAGTTCCAATAGAATAACTAAAGGTTCCAGGCAAAAAGTAATACAATGGTTTCTTTTCTATTGGATCAACATGGACAGTACAAGGTTTCCCATAAACAACCAAATACAATTTCCCACTTTTATTTTCTCTAATACAACAATTTCCTCTTTTCTCATCACTAATAACGCAATACCTAGGACATAACAGACATTGAACTTTTTTATCTTTTAATTTTTTATAATATGAACATTCTTTCATTTCATTAACTCATCAAATCTTAATCCTTTTTTCTCAGCAATTTCAAAAGAAATAAAATAAGTATCTTTTTTACTTAAACCTAAATCCTTAACACGAACAAAGAACCAACCTTTATTATTGAACCGAACAGCTACCCATGCCTCAGCACCAAATTTATCAGAAAATTCTTTTAATTCTCTTATCTCATGTTCTTTAAAGTATTTACTTCCTTCTTTTAATGCCTTACATTCAATTGCCAACACCCTTCCATTCCCCCCAACCAATAAATCTGGAGCAGGAAGTGTTGTAGAGCCAGATCCAGCCGTCCTTACACATCCAAAACCGGCCTCCCAAAATATATGGAAAAGCTCCCTTTCATACCGGGTTCCTTTTCTCTTACTCATATGTAGAATATAAAAAAACTAGAATAAATAACTTTCTAAAAATAAAAGAAAAAAGAGACTTACAAGTCCCTTGCTTTAATTGTACTTCTTTTATTTGCTTTAGCTCTTTCAGCAGCTCTTGCAATCAAACCTTCAACCTCTCTGCTTAAAGCTTCAGCAAAATCTGCAGATACATTACATCCTTTAGCATGTTGTTTAATTTTACTTCTTACAACGACCAATTCTGCCATTTTAATTTTCCTCCCTTAATTTAAAATCGCCTATAATGGCTAAATTCTTAATTTATAGAGAAAACAGATACCCTCTTATTTATAAAGTTTTCTTTACTTTTAGTCGAAAAATGGGGTTTTAAGGCCTAAAAACGAGAATTTCGTATTTTAACTTTCCAAGATAAACAATTCTTCCTTTAACTTTTTTAACCCCCTTTTCTTCCGCCAACCTCTCTAAAACATCAGTTTTAAAGCAAGTTACGATGATATTTTTTATTGATTTCTTTTTTGCATAATCAAAAAAATCTCTTAGAACCCCTTCTACTCTCCTTCTATTATGCTCTGCTTCTATTGGAATGGCAGTAATTACATTATCCACACTATCTAATTCGTTCCAATTACTAAACTTTACTTCGGCTTTAGCAAATTTAACATTAATTTTACCATTCCTTAAATTATTCCCCTTACTATCAAAACCATAAAGATTTTTATAACCATCAAAGAAACCCTCAATTAATATTACACAATCTTTACAAAAAGGATCAAAGACTACATCTTCTTTCTTAATATCAATAATCTTAAATAAACTATAAGCTAAACATGCATCTATTCCTTGATTATTTCTTCTAATTCTATATTTCCGTTTATTCAAATCTTTATTAATTAATTTACCAAGAAAACACAAATTATCAACAATATCAATATAGAAAATATTTTTGCCCTTATAATTAACTTTAAGCCCATTATCATAAATTATCTTTCCAATTCCATCTCTTACATCTTGCGAATTAAAATTATGATTGCCATCTCTTAAACAATAAAGATTAATTTCTTCACCAAAAATATAAAAATCAAGTTTCTTAACTTTATCAATAATATCCCTAATATCATTAATTTCAAAATAATCTATTAATTCAGAAATAAAATGAACGCCCCTTAATTCTTTTAATTCTTCAGCTTCAAAAATAATTCTTCCATTGCAAATCTTTTTAGAATCAACATTTAATTTTTCTTTTATCTCTTTAACAGCTATATCCTCAATACCCTTTAAACAACCAGCAATAAACTTCATCTTAATATTTCAAAATCATCAAAAGTTCCTATATAATCTGTTACATCAAATATTTTAACATCTTCAACTTTTGCACCAGGAGGACCAATTTTACATAAATCAATCATCTCATCAATCTTTTCTTTTTCTCCTTCAAATACAGATTCAATATGATCATCCTTATTCTTAACAAATCCATTTAATCCTAATCTTTTGGCATTCTGTTTAATGAAAAATCTAAAGAAAACTCCGGTTACGTTTCCATATATTATAATTTTCTTTATCATTCTGCCAAATAAATATTATTTTTATTTTCTAATATTTTAACTTTAACTTCATTACCAATTTTTTTATTGCAATTGTTTATCATTACACTCCTATTTTTCCCTGCCCCCAACATTTGACCATTAACCCACCCTTCAGCCTTAACCTCTAAATAAACTTTGTCTCCTTTTTTAAAAACTAGGGGCAAAGATATCGCTTTCTTAATACTAGAAGTATCCACCTTAAGCTTGATATTATACTTTTTCTCCCATTCTTCCAACTTCCTATAAAACTTCCACCAATTAATCTTTTTAATTTTTTTAAACTTCCTCCCATATTTGTAAATTTCATATTTTTGTATTCCTATCTTACATTTTAATTCTTTACAAAATTTAATAATGTCCTCAATATCTTCATCATTAAAACCGGGCAAATAAACAGGAGCAATTAATAAATCAATTTTACTTTTACTAATAATTCTAGCTAATTTTATAACTTTATTAACATTATAATCCTTAGTTCCTCTTAAATATTTGCTTTTTTCTTTATCTAAACTATCTAAAGATAAGTTAATTTGGTTTAACCCATAGTTTTCTAATAATTTTATTTTTTTACTATCTAACAAAGTCCCGTTTGTTTGCATGGAAATCCTTTTTACATTCTTAATTTGTTTAATTCCTTTAACTAATTCTATTAATTTGGGATATGTTGTAGGTTCACCACAACTATCTATATTAATTTCAATATTACTCCCCTTAAAATTCACAATTTCATTAATCCATTTTAACAAATAACCTAATTCAACCTCATAATTTACTTTATGAAACTTAGATTTGGGACCAGCACCAGTACTACAAAACAAACAATTTAAATTACAAACACTTGTAGCCCTTATCTGTAATAAATTAGTTCCTCTGTCTATGATCCCAAAAGCTATACTCCCAACTAAAGGAATTCCAGATTGTTCATCTATTTTAATTAACTTTGCCATAATCAAGAGCTAGGATAAACTCCAATATCCATAAAAACTTTCCCGGTTTTAATAGCAACCCCACTAATGCCTTCCAATAAATCTTCAGAATTAAAATTACTAGTACCCAAACAAACCAATTCACCTTTCAAGCTCATTACAGCAACCAAATCATTTTCATTAATTTCAGAATGAACCTTACTTATGCCGCCGAAATACAAATCAGCACCATGACATAAATTATTTATAGCAGAATCAAAAACCCAAATTTTTGGCAGATATTCAACTGCTTTTTCAACAGGGAAAATAATCTTCCTTAACATTTCATCATTTCCTTCTTTATAATATTCATAAGAATCTTTTAAATCATGTAATGTTACCATGTTTTTATCATCAAAACCAGCAACCCGCGTTCTAATTAATTGGGCCATATGTGCCCCAATACCAAGTTTTTTCCCCACATCATGAATTAATTTTCTAATATATGTTCCAGCCTCACATCCAACCCTAAACAAAACATCCTTATCTTTAATTTCCATAATCTCCATATAATAAATACTCCTTGTTCTTTCTCTCCTTTTTACAGCAGACTTTATCGGGGGCAGTTGTCTAATTTCTCCTACAAATTCTTTAACAACGTTTCTTATGTCTTTTTCACTTATTTCCTTATGCAAATGCATTAAAGCAACATACTCTTTTCCAGTTTTTAATAAAACATCAGCAATTCTTGTAGCTTTGCCTAATGCAATGGGTAAAACACCAGTAACTTTAGGATCTAAACTTCCACTATGGCCGGCTTTTTTAATACTAAGAATTTTTTTAACATAATCACTTACCTGATGACTTGTGGGACCACTTGGTTTATTTATATTAACAACACCATAATTAATTATGTCCTCAGTTTTTCTTTCTTCTGGCCTAGAGCCATGATTATCATCAGTTTCAGCCTCTTTTCTAACTAAAATCTTTCTTTTAACAGCGTCAAATGGCATTTTCATAATAAAAACTAAAATAACAATCTTTAAAAATTTTTGTTAGTTTCCAAAAAGTATGGAAATATATAAAGTACTTTACAGAAAGAAACAAGAAGAATTACATAGTTTATTTGGAGGCCTATTTAAATGGAAAGAATTCCATTATGTAGACCCAACATATGAAGAGGGTAGATTTGAAAGATTATTTATTTCAGCAGAAAGCCCAGAAAATGCAAGGAGAAGAGCAGTTGCTAGATTGGCCCCAAACAATCTTTCCACAGTGGTCCTGGCGGTAGAAAACCCAATATTAGCCTTTCTATATCAAATAGAAAGGGGTCCACCACAACCAGTAATAGAATCAGTAAAATCAGTAAAAACATCATAAATTATTATTTCTTATCTCTTGTAACAATTCTTTCCATCTTTGTCATCTGTGCTTTTTCTTTGTCTTTAACAACCATAGTTTCTTTACTTGGAGTTTTTCTCTCTAATTTAGCATGCTCCAAAACTTCTTTTTTCTCTTGTTCTTCCTCTTCTTTTTTAGTTTTCTTGCCACCAACTTTTCCTTTAACTTTATCCATTAAACCTTCTTTTTTCTTTTTCTCTGGTTTTTTCTCCCCTTCTAAACTCTTGCCTATTAAATTTACCCTTGCAAAAACACCATCTTTTTCTCCTACTTTAACAACAGTAACACTAACTTTGCTTGGAGGATTCTTTCTACCGTTCCTTAATATTTCCTCATTTAATTCTTTTAGAATTCTAACATCATTAACCTTCATATGTTTCATAATAAATTTTCTTACAGCCTTAATAGCCTTCTTACTTCTTTGATACCTTGGAACTTTCAAAAACTCTCTTCTCAAGGGAATAATATAATCTCTTTTAACTTCTGCCATTTTATGCTTTTATTTTCCTCCTTCTCCAGTGTCTTTTGATAAATGTATGTCTTCCGGGATGAACTCTCCTTCCTTTACCATAAATTTTTGGAACAGTCCAAAAAGGAGCCCATCTAGTTTGCTTCTTTCTTTTAGCTAACCTAGTTTTTTTTCCAGACCATTTAATTCCCATTTTAAACTCTTCTTATTTTTGTTTTTCTTCTTGGTTCCGTTATCTTTTTTAACAGATCTTTTAACATGACATCATCAATTTTATCTTTCAATTGACCATGGTTTATTAAATTTCCGATGATTAATAAAACCTGAACAGCTTTTTCCGGATGCGCAGATTTTAAATTTCCATATCTTTGGATGGCATCTTTAGTCATGTGACCTTTAGCCAATAATTCTAATTGTTCAACTTGATTTTGCAATTCTAATTTTGCATTAATTTCCTCTTCACCTTTCTCTAAGGCTTTTTCTTTGAGTTCTTTTAATCTCCTTTTTTTAAACTCCTCTAATTCATCCATTTTTTGATAGTTTATCTAAAAAACTTTTTCCTTTAGCACTAACCACCCTTCCCTTTCTTTTATTATTTTTTACCTTTTCAATCAATTTACTTTCCTCTAATTGCTGTAGAATACTCCTTATAACTTTCCCAGAGCTCTTTGCAAATCTTGATGGTTTATGCCCCCTATTTTTTCTACCGCCATAAACTGTCCTTAGTTTTTCAACACCAATAGGGCCTAAAATGTAAATTTTTCTAAGTATGGAAGCGGCCCTAAAATACCACCAATCTTTACTTTCTGGCGGCCTCTCTCTATTAGAACCAGTTTTAACTAGTTCAGACCATTCCGGAGCCTTAATAGTGTTCTTTAACTCATTAGCAACCTTTTCTATAAGTTTGTTGCTCTCAGTATCATATACGCCCATTTTATTGTCTTAAGCTTAGAAAAATGATGAGTTTAAAAATCTTTTCATTTACTTTATTTGATAACTATTAATTGGAAGTTCTAAATTTTTATATATTAGTTACCTTAAAATAACTTAAGTGATTAATTGTGGAAAAAATAAATCATCAAATTGGAGTGGGTTCTTTAATAATATCCGATAAAGGACGAAAATATGTTAATGAAGTATTAGACAACAACAGATTAAGTTACGGTCCTTTTTGTCAAAAATTTGAGAATTTATTTGCTAAATTACATCAATGCAAATATTCAATTTTATCAAATAGTGGAACTTCTGCACTTGAAATTGCAGTAGCTACTCTTAAGGAAGCTGAAAACTGGAAAGATGGAGATGAAATAATAGTTCCTGCCTTAACCTTTGTTGCATCTATTAATGTAATATTACAAAATAACCTCAAACCTGTTTTTGTAGACGTAGATAAAAAAACATATAATATAGATCCCAAAAAAATTGAGGATAAGATAACTGAAAAAACAAAAGGAATAATGGTAGTCCATTTATTTGGTCATCCATGTGATATGGATCCAATAATGGAATTAGTCAAGAAATATAATCTAAAAATGATAGAAGATTCTTGTGAAACTATTTTTGCCAAATACAAAGGAAAATCAGTCGGTTCTTTTGGAGATATAAGTTGTTTTTCCACTTATGCTTGCCATATTATCCAGACAGGAGTAGGAGGACTTTCTCTTACCAATAATGAAAAGTATGCAGTGATATTAAGAAGCCTGGTCAATCACGGAAGAAATAATATTTACCTATCAATGGACGATGATAAAGGAAAAAGAGATAAGGAACTAAAGATGGTAATGGACAAAAGATTTTCTTTTGAAAGAAGAGGATACAGCTATAGGATAACAGAACTTGAAGCAGCATTAGGTTTAGCTCAATTGGAGGATATTGAAAACATAATGAAACAAAGAAGAAAAAATGCTCAATTTTTGTCTAATAGTTTAAAAAAATGGGAAGAGTATATTCAATTGCCAACAATAATGGATGGTGCAGAACATTCATTTATGATGTTCCCGATAGTTATAAAAACAGACAAAATAAAAAGGGACGCATTAACATTATTTCTTGAAGAAAATAACATTGAAACTAGACATATGCTTCCTTTAACCAATCAACCATATCTCCCTAAATTATTTGGGGAGGATATAGAAGACAAACACCCAGTAGCAAAAAATATCAATAAAAATGGGTTTTATATAGGTTGTCAGGTTGATTTAACAGAAGAAGAGCTAGCATACATGGTAAGCAAATTTGATGAATTCTTTACTAAATTTGTTTAATTTGAAGCATACAAACAAATTATATAAAAATTTATAAATATGAACCATGTATAACCACAGTTAATCATCTGATTAAACAAAAGAGATCGTATAAAATTAAATGGTGTTTGTTGTTTTTGTTCAGGATATATGGTATGAATTCTTGGGAGTAATGTATTTGTCTGCCATTCTTAAAAAAAATGGGCATAAAACAGAGATCATCTTTGGTAATAAGAAGTCCATATTGCAACAAATTAAAAAACTAAAACCAGATTTAATAATGTTTTCTTCTATGACTTTGCAACACAAATGGGTTAGCGAAGTATCTCTTTTTTTAAAGAAAAGAGGTATAAAAACACCAATTGTAGTAGGAGGCCCGCATGTCACATTTTTCCCAGAGTTTATTGATGAACCAGGAATAGACATTGTTTGTAGAGGAGAAGGAGAATATGCCATCCTAGAATTAACAGAAGCAATACATAACAAAAAAGATTTTAAAAAGATTAAAAATTTGTGGGTTAAAGATAAAGGCAAGATATACAAAAATCCCCTAAGACCTTTAATTAAAAATTTAGATGAATTACCTTATCCAGACAGGGAAATATACAAAAAGTATGATTTCTTTAAAGGCAAAGATTCAGAAGTATTCCTTGCAATGAGGGGATGCCCTTATAATTGTAGTTTTTGTTTTAACCATTCATGGAATAATACGTATTCATTTCATAACACAATGAGATTTAGGTCAGTAGACAATGTAATAGATGAAATATCGCAAGTAGTTAAAAAATATAAGGTAAATACAGTTATGTTTGTGGACAGTAGTTTTAATTTGAATAAAGAATGGATATTAGAATTTCTAAAGAAATATAAAAAAAGAATTAATGTTCAATTTAGTATAAATGTAAGAGCCAACCTTATAGATGAAGAAGTTGTGAAAGCAATAGCAGATACAAAAAGATGTGCTTCTGTTAGATTTGCGATAGAAGTTGGAAGTGAAAGACTAAGAAACGATATTCTTAGAAAAGGGTTGACAGACAAACAAATAATGAATGCTGTTAGGTTATTTAAGAAATATAAATTAAACATTATAGTCTTTAATATGTTTGGTCTTCCTACAGAAACAACAGAAGACGCTTATGAAACAATAAAAATGAATAGAAAAATTAATCCGGCAGTAATAAGTTGTTACGTTTTTGTACCCTTTCCAGGTTTAGACATAACAAAAGATATGCTAAAAAAAGGAATTATAACTACTAATGATTTTGCAAGGTTAGGAGTAAGTCCCTATAAAATGCATAGAAGTGTTTTAAAACAAAAAGACATAAACGAAGTAAATAATTTACATAAATTCAATATTTTGGCAGCAAGATTTCCATTTTTCCTTCCACTAATAAAACAACTAATTAAATTGCCACCAAATAGGATATATGATTATGTTTATAACATTTCTCAAGGACTAGAGTGGATGAAATGGATGCGTGTAGGTCCTGTAAGGTTTGCGATTGATGCATTGAAAAATTATAAAAAAGTTAGTTAAAATATAGTTTATATCCACACAAATCTTTATAAAGAAGTTTTTTGGGATATTTTATAATGAAAAGGGCTTTAATTACTGGAATAACTGGTCAAGATGGATCCTATCTAGCTGAACTTTTATTAGACAAAGGTTACGAGGTTTTTGGATTAGTAAGAAGGAGCAGCACCCCTAATTTTTGGAGAATAGAACATATACAAAATAAAATAAAGCTTATTTACGCAGATATGACAGACCCACATTCCCTAGTCTATGCCTTAAAAGAATCTCATCCACACGAAGTTTATAATCTAGCAGCACAATCTTTTGTTCAAACTTCTTTCACTCAGCCAAGATTTACAGCGGAAGTAACAGCCCTTGGAGTATTAAATTTATTGGAAGCAATAAGAAGAGTAGACCCAAAAATAAAATTTTATCAGGCTTCAAGTTCTGAAATGTTTGGAAAAGTTAGAGAAATCCCCCAAAATGAAGATACCTTATTCCACCCAAGGAGCCCTTATGGAGTTTCTAAGGTGTTTGGGCATTATATTGCAGTAAACTATAGGGAAAGTTATAATATGTTCACTTGTTCAGGGATATTATTCAATCATGAATCTCCCAGAAGGGGAGAAGAATTTGTTACTCGTAAAATTACAAAAAGTGTTGCAAAAATTAAATACGGACTACAAGATAAATTGTCCTTAGGCAATCTTAATGCTAAAAGGGACTGGGGACACGCAAAAGACTACGTTGAAGCTATGTGGCTGATGTTACAACAAGATAAACCAGACAATTATGTTGTTGCAACAGGAGAAACACGTAGTGTGAGAGAGTTTGTAGAAATCGCATTTAAGGAAGCAGGTATTGATATTAAGTGGCAAGGAGAAGGTTTAGAAGAGAAAGGAATTGATTCTGCTACAGGCAAGGAAATAGTAGTTGTTGATCCCAAATATTTTAGGCCCGCAGAAGTTGGTTATCTGATTGGAGATTTTTCAAAAGCAAGAACTGAATTGAAATGGAAACCAAAAACTACCTTTAAGGAACTTGTTAGTTCAATGGTAAAAGAGGATATTAAAAAAATAAAGGAGAGTCAAAAAATTTCTTCTAAATAATGATACAAATATCCTTTGTTATTCCAACTTACAACGAAAGAGAAAACATTAAAATATTAATTCCAAAAATAGAATCTTTATTTCTAGAAAAATATAAATTTGAAATAATAATTGTAGATGATTCTTCTCCAGATAAAACTGCAGAACTATCGGAGAAATTAAATAAAAAATATCATAATATAAGGACAGTCATAAGGAAGAAAAAAGAAGGGATTGGTGCAGCATTACGTGCAGGATACAACGAAGCAAAAGGAGAGGTTATCCTTTCTTCAGACGCAGATCTTTCTTTTAAGGTAGAGGATATGTTAAGGTTAATGGATAAGATTAATGAAGGATACGATTTAGTAGTTGGTTCTAGACATAAAGAGGAAGGAATGTATGAAAATAGAAAACTATTGACAAAATTGAAATATTTCGTGAGTAAATCCGGAAATAAATTTATAAGATTTTTCTTAGGATTAAAAATTCATGATTTTTCTGCAAACTTTAGGGCAATTAAAAGAGATGTGTGGAATGATATTGAGACAAAAGATAATACAAATTCTTTGCTACTTGAAATGATCCTTAAAACTAAACTAAAAAATTATAAGATTGCTGAAGTGCCTGTCGAATTTAAAGAAAGAAAATATGGGGTATCTAAACTGAGATTATCCAAAGAAATACCAAAATTCTTTTTGAAAATAATCTATTTTTTCTTTTTGTTTAATTTTAAAAAGTTATTCTCCAGAAAGTAACTTATAAACTATTCTACTTGTAATAAACACACATACTTCCCGACAGCTTTTTGTTCATACCCGCAAAAGTCATCACAGTAAGAATAATAAGTTAAAATATAATCAACATTAAAATATTCTAGCCACTCATCTATTTTTATACAATTTTCATCATTAATAACCTCAAGATAGGAATAAAGTTCAGTTAACTTATCCATATATTGGATAGTTGTTGTTTCTGGACCCCAGCCCGCAGGGGTAGATATATTATTGAAGATTGAACCATAAGAATATAAGGCCCTCCAATAAGGTATATCCCTGGGACCATCCTTTGTTTCCATTTTTGTTGTCGGAGGCACAATCAATAACTTTCCATCAACCAAAGGAAGAACAGAGATCGCTTCTCTGTCTATTTCAGAATGAATTGGAGTGAAAAATGAGAGTTTTTCTTCTAATATGGCTGGTTGATAAAACAATACTCCACTTAGTAAGAACAATGCAACCCCACCCAATCCAAAAAATAAAAATGTTTTTATTTTTCGTTCTTTGAACTTTATTTTAAAAATTAAAAAGAATGCTAGGAATAAGTAAACTAATTTGTAACTATTCGGATTGATATAATATAAACCAGGTATAAAACCAACAAGTTTTGTAAGATATAGTACGGAAAGTAACAACAAAGGTAAATAAAATAATAATTCCTTGCGGTTCTTATGGACATAATTCCAGTATAAATAAAAACTCAATAAAAACATAACTATAATAATTGTATCATAGGAAAGAAATCTTATTGTGTCAATTACTCTAAGCCTAATAAGACCTCCTTCTGATGAAGAAAATAAAAATGGAAACCACCAAAATGAAGTAAGTATCGCCGAAACCAATACACCAGACAAAATCTTAATTCTTTCAACATTTCTTTTTATCAGTATCAATCCCAAGGTAGGAAAAGAAAATAAAAGCAAAAAGGCAGGATGAGCTAAAGTTAATAAAGAAAAAGCCACTATCAAACCCAACATAAATTTTTTATCTATTTTTTTATTCTTATATTCTAAAATTAGTAAAAATCCTCCCAGAAACAACATAAAACCGAAAAAACTAGTAATCCTTCCTCTTTGCATAAATTCTAAAATTGCCGGAGGAGACATAAAAACAAATAAGAAAAGAGCAGTACTTTTTATTTTTGAAAATTTGTTTCTATTTCCTAAAATAAGCAAAAAAATAAAGATTAAGATATAGATGATTATTAAAGATATAAAAAAACTCAAAGGTATATTCTTAACTACCTTATATATTGGCAGTGTAAAGAAAAACCATCCTGGAGGGTAATTGAGAAAAGAAATTATCCCATTATACCAGTATGGAACAAAGCTATGAAAACCATAATTATCAAGAAAGAACACTCTTGCCATATAACTTGCAGCATCACCAAAAAATCTGTTTGAACTTATTGGAAAATATTTAATTAAGTGAGCTATTTTATAAAGATTTAATAAAAAAAGCATTGCAACTGGTATTATAAGAACCAATAAGCATTTATCCAATATACTTGATTTATTTTCTTCTGATTCAAAATATCTTCTAAGTATTTTCATATTATAAAAATATCTTTTTAGTACATGTTGGTTCCTAATTTTTAAACTTTTTGGTATAATTTAAATATAAGAAAAAAAATCAAGAAATAAAATGCCTGGTTGGTTGATACATTTAGCTTTAGCGTATTTAATGGCCAAACTATTTAAAATTAGACATATTGGTTTAGTCTTATTTGGAGCATTAATACCGGACGTAGCAAGAATTTTAAGTCTAATTGACATTGCAAACATTTCTGCTACAGGATATTATGCTTATTTAGAACCAATGCACAGCCCATTTTTAGTTATTATTCTTATTTTATCAACATCTTTGTTAGTAAGAAAAAAATTAACCCATTCTCTTTTTTATCTTTCTTTTGGTGCATTAATCCACACCATTGCAGATCTATTACAAAAGGAATATTACATCGGTAAGTTACTATTGTATCCATTTAGCTACATCCCATTTAAGGGATTTCATCTGATTTGGCCAGACTCAACTGCCGGAATAATATTATCAATTATCAGTTTTTTTATTTTAATATACGCTATTTTTGATAAACAAAAGAAATCAACGAAATTTACTTTCAAAAAGATTAATTTAGTAATTTTATTATTACTAATTTATTTAGTAACTCCACTATTGACTTTTAATCAAGTTATAGAAAACGACCCATACATAACTCAATTTGAAAACAAAAATAAAGAACTTTATTTTTCTTATTCAGAGATAATTTCAGAAAAACCATTAATAGTAAGAGAGTTAGATTATGAATATGAGGTTATAAATAATTTAGATTTGAAAAAAGGAGAGTGGTTTTCCGCAAAGGCTAATTTAATAGAAAACAAGGTTTTTATTACAGGGTATCACAAACACATTCCACACCTAAAAATAAAAACATCCGCAATAGGTCTAATTTTATTCATTATAATTTTCTTCAAAAGACCAAAAAGAAATAAAAAATCTATTTCACTCTAACCTTAACACCATTAGGAGTATCATCTAAGAATATGCCTTTTTTTATTAATTGTGTCCTTATCTTATCTGCCTCTTTATACTTTTTATCTTTCCTTAATTTTTCCCTTTTATCAATTAATTTTTTAATTTCAGGAGAAATCTTTGTTTTAATTTTTATTTTTTTAAGATCCAACCCAAGAACTTCATCAAATTTTAATAAAAGTAGTTTAATCCTTTTTGCCTCCTCTTTGCTAACGTCTAATTTATTTATTTCCTTCATTAGATTAAAAATAACAGAAAGAGCTTTAGAGACATTTAGGTCATCATCCATTTGTTCTTCAAATTCCTTTTCTGCTTTTTTTATCAAAGAATTAACCTTTTTATTA
>JAFCDD010000036.1 GCA_017609845.1 Candidatus Woesearchaeota archaeon
CTCACAAATGGAAATTGAAATCTTCTTTAATCCTAAAAAAATAAATGAAGTTAACATCAACGAAGTAAAAAACTATAAAGTAAGAATATTAAAATTAAACAAAAAAGATATACAAGAAATAAAAGTTTCTGATTTAGTGTCTAAAAAGATCGTATCAGGAAAATTAATTGCCTATTATCTTGCAAGAGTGCAACAACTTTATGAAAAACTAGGAATTAACAAGAAAAATCTAAGATTCAGGGAAGTAGGAAAAGACGAAAAACCATTCTACTCAAAAGAAACATGGGATTTTGAAATCCTAACTAGTCTAGGTTGGATTGAAGTTATAGCAAACAACTACAGGACAGATTATGATTTGAAAGGACATGCTGAAGGTTCAAAAAAAGATCTAGGTTTTAATGAAGATGGAAAAAAATTCATCCCGCACATCTTTGAAATTTCTGGCGGAGTAGACAGAACATTTTATGCAATTATTGATAATGCATTCAAAAAGGAAAAAGAAAGAATAGTTCTAAAACTAAATCCCAAAATTTCTCCTTTTGATCCAAATTACCCGCACTAGCAAAAAAAATTCAAAAAGATTTGCAAGATTCCTGGCTAGAAACATTTTATGATGATTCTGGTTCTATAGGAAGACGTTATAGAAGAATGGATGAAATAGGAGTAAAATATTGTATTACGATTGATTTTGACTCATTAAAAAAGAAAGACATTACAATTAGGGATAGAGAAAACAATAATTAAATTACTTAATAATGAAATAAAAATAGAAAAAGCAGGTAAATTAATTAAATAGTTAACTATAAAAAACAACTTCAATTCTATTTTTCTAAGGGCCAGTAGTATAATCCGGCTAGTATGTCGCCTCGGCATGGCGGGGATCCGGGTTCGAATCCCGGCTGGTCCATAAACTATTTAAAAGAAAAGATTAACAAAAGAAAAATGGAAGATTGTATTTTTTGTAAAATAATCAAAGGAGAAATTCCACACGGAAAAATCTACGAAGATGAAACCACGTATGCATTCCTGGATGTAAGGCCTGCATCAAAAAAAGGAGGCCATACATTAATAGTCCCAAAACAACATTTTGGATTAATAACAGACATTCCAGACAATATTCTAGCAGATCTATCAAAAACAATAAAAAAAATATCAAATGTCATCCTAGAAGAAGCAGACGGTCTTAACATTCTCCAAAATAACAAAGAAGCAGCAGGACAAGCAGTACACCATGCTCACTTTCACTTAATTCCAAGATATAAAGAAGATAACATAGAAATAGAAAAGTGGGAAGCAAATGAATACAAAGAAGGAGAGATGCAAGCATTAGCAGAAAAACTAAAAGAAAAACTAAAACAATAAGCTTTTTATAACTTTATTTTTCTAAAATCATTGAGCCTCTGTAGTTTAGCGGTAGAATGCCAGTCTCATGAGCTGGAGGTCGCCGGTTCGACTCCGGCCAGAGGCATTATTAGTAATTAAATTCACCAAAACTCAAAAGATGTTTAATGTGGTTATTTCTAAACCTAACCAAGTCCCTTTTCTTTTTAATAACACTTCTTAATAGACTAGCAACTAATTCCCCAGTAGAAATATGTGGAACAATAACGTAATCAGCACCCAACTCATATAAATCCAATGCCTCCTTAATGGTTTTAGCAGTAAGAAAAACTAAAATTCTAGGATTAGTCGCCTTTACATATTCCACCAAGAAGGAATTATTTCTTATTCCTTGAATAGAACTAACAACTAATTCTATCCTTTTCCAATTTATCCTTTTCAAAACTTCTACATTAGTAGCATCACCATACATAGAATTTATTTTTTCTTTTATTAAATGGTCTATTACTTCTGGATTATAATCAACAACCAAGGTATGTTTTCCTTCCTTACTAAAGGCTCTTAAAAAAATCCCTCCCATCCTATGACAACCAAACAAAACAACCCTGACTTTTTCTTCTCTCGAAGAATAACCCATCTTTCTGCGATACACAGCCAAAAACTGAAACACATTCAGAAATCCGCTCAAGAACTTATAAATTCCAGATTTACTTTGGAATAAATAAGAAGTTATTATTATTGTAATAACTGTCAAAAAAACAACAAGAGAGAAAAATTCTCGGGAAATATGATTCAAAGTATAAAAACCCATTCCAACCAAAATTAAAGAGAACTCGCTTGTCTGGCCTAAACTTATTGAAGTCAAAAAACCAGTTCTTTTTTCATATCCAAACAAGCTAGTAATAATCATAATCAACAATGGCTTAAACAAAACAACAATAAGTAAAAATACCCCCAACATCTTCAACATATCAAAACTAATCATAATAAGCTGCATTCCTAAAGAAACAAAAAATATTGTAGCAAAGAAATCTTTCAAACTAACAACCTTGCCAATTATCTGATAACTATAAGGCAAACTAGCCAAACCAACACCAGCTATAAATGCTCCAATAGCAATTGAAAATCCAAGCAAAAAAGAGAAGACAGAAAACAGAAAACACATAGTTATAGACAATAAGAACAATAACTCTCCGGATCTTGCTGCAAACCTAAAAGTTGCAGGCAGGAGATACCTGCTAACAAGAAATGCAATTAAAAATAAGGCCAGCAGTTTACCCAACCCAGCTAAAAATGGAACATATGAAAAACTACCAAGATCTGAAATAAAAGATAGTACAAAGAAAACAACTATGTCCTGCAATATCAAAATTCCTAAAATAATCCTTCCATGTAAGGTATCAACTTCTTTATTATCACTTAATAGCTTAACAACAACCATTGTGCTGCTAAAAGCGACAATTAATCCAGCATACAATGCAGTAGTGCTTGTCAAACCAAGGGAAATCGCAACAAAATAACCAAAAGCAAAAGTTAATATTACTTGTAATAATCCTCCGACCAAACCAACAGCACCAACGTTCTTTAATTTTTTTAAATCAATTTCTAAACCAACTATAAACAACAAGAATGCAATTCCTACTTCAGACAACGCCTTAATAAAAGAAATATCTCTGACAATTCCCAAACCAATAGGGCCCAAGACTATGCCCGCAATAATATAGGCAGGAATTAAAGGTTGTCTTATTATTCTTGCCAGATAAGCAAAAAGAGTTGCAATGATGATTAATATCCCAACATCAAGGATTAAATTAGATTCAATCAGTACCATTAATTCACCTCTTTAACATTAGAAGAAAGTCCATGATATTTAAAGTTTTTTAAAAAGAAAAAAAGAAAAAATAAGGAATTTACTTCTTAACTAAGGTGATTTCAATGCTACTTACTCTTACTTGTTTTCCTTCCTTATTCTCAAATTCCTCAGAATCTATTTTTATTCCACCAAGCTTAATTGCATTCTCTAAAAATCTCTTAGCTGCAACTTCTGAAACGTCCACTGCTCTACTGATAAATTTTCCCCTAGCCTTAACCACTACCTCTTTTGCATTCTGTGTTGTAAATTGCATAACAACTCCGGTCACATAGTTCATAAAGGGTTTGGGTCCGATAAAAACCACGTGATCGTCTTTTGCTCTTGCATCTTTTGCTTTTTCTTCTGCCATTTTTAATCCCTCCAGTTATAGCTTTTCTCTTTGCTTTACCATTCTAACAAGTAATCCGGCAATAACATTCCTTAGCTTCTTTGAAGGAATGTCTGCTACTCCACTCAAAGCATCTTTATTTTTCTTAAAATCTACGCTAAAGCTATCACTATATGCTTCCATCAATTTTCTTGCTGTCCTCTTAACCAACGTTGACTTAATACGTCCCATAGCCCCTAAATAGTCTATTTTGACTATTTAAATCTTGCTATTCTTTATCTATATAAACTTCTTTAACATCAGAAATAGATATATTCTTCTTTTTCATGCCTCTTTTAGCCAAATAAATGCAGATTCTCTCAAAATTCTCCAATATTTTCCTAGGAACAAAATTGGATTTCTCAGAAATAAATTCAACTATTTCATCCCTAAAAGGGTTCTTTTTGCCCAATCTAACATCTAACATATCATAAACATCATCTAATGGCATTTTCTTAATTTCAATAACCCTATTCCCCACCCTACTCCTAAATGCCTTAGAAAAATTTTTCAAATCCATTATCTGAGTAATAACAACAGATTTAACATAATTTGACTCCCAATATATTCTTAAGGTTTTTTTTAATTCATTCTCGCTTTCCTGTGCTTCATCCAATAAAACAACAACGTCCTTTGGAAATCTCCTAAAAAAATCCCTCCATAGTCTTTTATGATGTTTCAGATATTTCTCCAAATCAAACAATTCTGTTAAACTCTCCAAATCAAACAATTCTGTTAAACTCTCGCCATCAATATAAACAGGAACATGTTTTCTTATGTTTCTTTCAGTCCACTTTAACAAAGAAGTCTTACCAACTCCAGATTCGCCGGTAACAAAACAAATATTTCCTCCTTGGATAAAATTAAGTAAATTACTTTTTTCTTTTTCCAATCCAACAATTTCCGCACTTGGCTTAACAGAAAA
>JAFCDD010000009.1 GCA_017609845.1 Candidatus Woesearchaeota archaeon
AAATTTTCTTTATCAATATTCTCTTCTTTAATTATTTTAGAATAAATCTCTTCTATCTCCTTATTCTCAAACTCAGTTAAGAAACCAAAGATTGGAATCTTAAAATTCTTAACTCTCTCACTAGAAAAAATAAATTCTCCGGCAGTGTAATCAATTTTTTTATAGTTTTTATATTTTAATTTAAAATATTCATATAAAACCTTATTAAATAACCACGATTGATAACTATTCACATAAAATCTCAATAACCTCTTTCCCAACTTTCTCAAAGAACCAATATAATCTCCTTTTTCCCACTTCAACCTTAACATATAGCATGCTCGTCTATATTGCTTCCTTGCTAATGCATGTCCTAACAAATGATTCCTTCCACCAAACCTTTGATCATCAAAATAATTTTCAATAAACTTAATTCTTTCATATTCCTTGTCCAAATTCCTGACAACGATCTTAAATCTATTACCCTTTAGCTGTCCTAATTTTAATCTTTCAGAACCATAACCAACAAAACTAATCCTAATATCCTTGATCTTCAAACTCTCTAATTTATTCCTATTAACCCTATGGGCAGAAAAATATTGCTTTGTAATTGCCTTCTTATCTTTTATTCCAGCTATATTAAATCTACTCTGCTTAATCTTCAATCTAGAAGCAATAGCCTTTATAGCCTCATTAGTATTCCAATTCCTTTTTTCCAAAATAAAATAACCATAATCCCCTTTCTTTTCTATTTCTAACTTAGGAATTTCCTCAACATAAAAATCTTCTAGCTTTTGCTTTATCTTATACATAGTAAGAAATCTTTATATAAATAAGAATATAAACCTTATTGTATGTATCTTAAAATCTACTTGGTCAGACACGGACAAACATATTATAATAAATCTCATAGATTCACAGGATTTGTAAATTCTCATTTAACAAAAAAGGGGATACAACAAGCAAAAAGAGTAGCTAAAAAATTAAAAAACAAGAAATTTCAGGTTGCTTTTCAAACAAGATTATCTAGATCAAAAGAAACTCTAAAGTACATTCTAAAAGACCATCCAGAATGTAAAAAAGTAATAACAGACGATAGAATGATAGAACGTTGCTATGGTTCCTTACAAAGACAATATCATAAAACCATAATTAAAAGATATGGGAAAAAACAATTTGATATATGGCACCGCTCTTATAATACTCCCCCACCAAAAGGAGAATCAATAAAAGACGTAGAAAAAAGAGTTTTATCATTCATAAAATACCTAATCAAATATATGAAAAAAAACAAAGTTAATGTGGTTATATCTGCTCATGGAAATTCAATGAGGCCATTTAGAAGATACTTCGAAAAACTAACAATAAAACAAATGCTAAAACTAGAAAATCCTTGGGATAACTATTTTGAATACAAAATAAAAGTATAACTATCCAACATAGCTTTTTTACCATATAAATCATTTTAAAAAAAAATTTCTTATACTAAAAAATGCAAGAATCCATAATAACATATGAAACATTGTATGAAATTCTAAGGGCAGAAAAATTTAGGCAGGAATTGCAAAAACTAGATCCAGAATTCTCAAAAAACATAATAAGCTATCTGAAAGAAAAAAGGGCCATACTTAAATCTCAACAATCAAAATCTTCAATATTCTCTTCAACAGAATCAAAGAAAACACAAAAACAAGTGGAAAATTTCGAACAAATGTTAAAAGAACTATATGAAAGAAGAGAAAACAAAATATTGCAACTGGCATTATTTTCCTCAAGAACAAAAGAGGATATAGATCCATCAATAATGCTTCCAGAAGAATTTGCATTATTTAACAAAATAAAAGAGAATCTTGGATTATTTAGAGGCAATATCTTATCAAATCTTTTAACAGAAAAGCTCCCAGAAATCCAAAAAAACAACCAAAAACAAGAACCAAAAGACATAAAAACCACTCAACAATCAAAAAAAACAAAACTCATAAGGTTAACAAAGGCCATACCTAAATTTCTAGGAAATGACCTTAATATCTATGGTCCTTATGAAAAAGAAGATGTTGCCAATTTGCCAGAAGAAACCGCATCTTTATTAATAGAGAAAAAACGAGCTAAACCATTATGAAAATACCAAAAAAAATCAATACATACTGCAAATATTGTAGAAAAAAGACAGAACACCTAGTCTCAGAAGTAAAAAAACATGATAGGGGCACCCTTAAAAAAGGATCGATTAAAAGAGCCTTAGCAAGAGGAGTAGCTCCAAAAAAAGGAAATCGAGGAAAATATGGATCAAAACCAGCAATTTCAAAATTTAAAAGAACGGGAGCAAAATCATCAAAAAAACATGCTTTTAAGCTTAAATGCAAGGATTGTAACAAAACACAGATAAAAACATATAAAAGAGCAAAAAAAGTACAAATACAATAAAAATGGAAGAAATAATAAAAGAACCAATAAGTAAATTTATCAAAGTTAGATGCAAGTGCAAAAACGAACAGATAATTTTTGGTAAGGCCTCAACAACAGTAAAATGCTTGGTCTGTGGAAATGTGCTAGCAGAACCTACCGGGGGAAAATCAAAAATCAAAGCCAGGGTTCTTGAAGTATTAGAATAAGGTTTATAAACATTTACCCATAATCATAATTATGTTCTACAAAAAACAAGGAATTCCAGAAGAAGGAGAAGTATTACTTTGTACAGTAAAAAAAGTATTATTCCACAGTGTTTTTGTGTACTTAGATGAATACCAAAATCTAGAGGGAATGATCCACATTTCAGAAATTTCTCCTGGAAGGATAAGGAACATAAGAGATTTTGTAAAAGAAGGAAAAAAGATCGTCTGTAAGGTACTAAAAGTAAACAAAGAAAAAAAACATATTGATTTGTCTTTAAGAAGGGTTCCTTTATCATTAAGAAAAAAGAAAAATGAAGAATATAAACAAGAACAAAAAGCAGAAAAAATACTGGAAACATTAGCAAAAAGAAAAACTACTACTCTAGAAAAGATTTATAAGGAATTTGGCTATAAATTAATAGAAGAATTTGACTCATTATATGGCACATTCCAATTAGTAGTGTCAAATCAAATAAATCTAGAAAAAGAAGTTCCAAAAGGTTACAGAGAAGACCTAATAAAAATAATTAAGGAAAAAATAAAACCACCGGAAGCAATAATAGAAGGAACTTTGGAAATCCAAATAGAAGATCCAAAAGGAATCGAAATAATAAAGAAATGCATCAAACATGCATATGAAATAGCAAAACAAAAAAAATACGGGCTTGATATAAAATATCTCGGAGCTCCAAGATACAAATTAAAGTTAACAACAACGAATTATAAAGATGCAGAAAAATTCGTCAAGGAATTAACAGAAGAACTAAAAAACATAATGCAGAAAAATAATGGTTCATTAGAATTCAAAAGATGAAAATATTAACATGCAAGGGTTGTCAAATATACACACTAAAACAAAATTGTCCAAAATGTGGCAAAAAAACACAAACGATAAAACCAGCAAAATTTTCACCAGAAGATCGTTTTGGGAAATATAGAAGGAAAGCAAAAAATGAGTTACAGCATAAAACAGATTAAGAAAATAAATCCAAAGTCCTGCATTTTAATAGAAGGTCTTCCAGGAATAGGAAACGTAGGAAAAATAGCGGTGGACTTTATGATAGATGCATTCAAAGCAGAAAAAGTCTATGAAATATATTCAAACAGTTTTCCGCACGCTGTTTTTGTAAATGAAAAAAACCTGGTAGAATTGCCAAGCATAGAAATATATCATGCAGAGAACAACAAAAACAATTTCCTTTTGTTATCCGGAGATATTCAACCAGTAGACGAAGTATCATGCCATAAGTTCTGCAATGAAATTCTTTTGTTAGCAAAAAAATACAAATGTAAAGAAATTATAACTCTGGGAGGTATTGGATTATCCCAAATACCAAAAAAACCAAAAGTATACTCAACAGCAAACACTAAAAAAATAATAAAAAAATACAGCTCAAAAAATTTAAGTAATAACATCCACGGAGTAGTCGGACCAATTATCGGAGTATCGGGTTTATTGGTTGGACTGGCAAAAAGGCAAAATATTCCGGCAATGGCGCTATTGGCAGAAACTTATGCTCATCAAAACTACATAGGGATAAAAGGAGCAAAGGAAATCCTAAAGGTATTAAAAGAGAATCTCAAGCTCAAAATAGACATCTCTCAATTAGATGATGAAATAGTAAACATAGAAACAGAAATATTAGAAAAAACAAAAAAAATAAGCCAGATTCAAAGAAGTAAAAAATCAACAAAAGATAACATAACAGATTATATAGGTTAAAACTCACCTAAAGTCTTTTGTTTAGGTTTTATTTTATCTATACTTTTTTCTTTACCATTTAAAATAACTTCTCCATAAACCCCATCATATCCTGCCTTAATTTTTAATTTATCCTCTCTATTCTTTATTATAACATCTGCCAATCTTTTACCAATTTTCTCTTCTAATTCTTTTTTCTCTACATTAAGCAAAATATTAAACTCAGAACCAAATTTCTCAATTAAATCATTATAAGTATTCCAAATCTTTTTCGAAGCCAGTTGTTTTATATTTATGACTTTGGCAATTAATTCCGTTAATGGTATCAACTTCTTAAATTCAGGTTTACCTTCTGGCTTAAAACCTTCAGGCCTATCTGCTAATTCTTCAACTCTATTTAATACTCCTATAGTTAATGGCTTTTTACAAACAGGACAAATACCATTATACTTCTTACTCTCTTTAGGATCAAAAACAACATTACAACTTCTATGCCCATCCAAATGATATCTTCCATAATCTGGCACAGTTTCAATCGTACCTTTCAAACCTTTTCCAGTTCTTATTGCATTTATTATTTCTTTGTATTTTAATTCAGTATCAATGATTGTTGCTTCTCTTCCTAACCTCCAAGGCCAAAAACTATGTGAATCTGAAAAAGAAACTAAATTAATATTATCTAACTTACTTAATCTCCAATTCATTGCAGGATCGCTACTCATCCCGGTCTCAATTGCATGAATATATTTTGCTTTTTCCTTAAAACATTCTTCTATTGAATTAAAACCAGATTTGCTTCCAAAAATTGCAAACCACGGGGTCCATACATGGGCAGGAATAATCTCAACATCTTTACTTATACCACTCATCATATCAACTAATTCAATCGATGAAAAACCAAAGATTGGCCTGCCGTCATAGTCTAACCTTCCCTTTTTTCCTAAAGATTCTGTAATCTGATCTGCTACGTCTCTATTCGGAGCCAGGATAACATGGTGCACTCTCCTTCCCTTACCACCTTGAGTATAAATCAAAGAAATTTCTGTTTGCCAGATAAAAGGAAATCCATTCTTGGTTCTTAAAATTCCATGCTCGTCCTCTTCTAAGGCATCAATATCTTTTCTCCACAAGGGATGTTGAAAATCTCCTGTGCCCAAAACATCTATACCTTTAACTCTCGCCCATTTCTCAAGATTCTCAAAATCAATATACTTGCTACAAGCCTGGGAATATCTAGAATGTATATGTAAATCAACAATCATAAAAACTCCATAAATTAAATTTATTTAAAGATTGTTATACTAAACTTTAGTCAGAATCCTCAACAACAAAACTGGTACTTACAGAATTCTTATATACATACCTTACCTTAATCTTAACTATCTCTTTAAATGCAATCTCTTGTAACCCCCTGGTATCAATACTACAAGTAACTGTTCTGGATTTACCATCAATTAATTCAACTACCCCTTTATTCTTATCATCTAATTTACTACATTTTATATTTAATCTTGCAGGAGAAGTTATTTCTATCTCAACCTTATTCTCTTTATCTTCATCAAAACTACAACTATTCCTAAAGGTTCCCGGTTCATAAATTTCTCCACTACCAACCTTGGCCACCTCAAAATCAAATTTAATTTGATCAGATCTGCCAAATTGTTCTAAATTTCTGATCTTAACAGGTGCACCAGAATTCTCAACATCAATATTTTCATCTGTAACATCGCATGCATCTCTGGATTTCCTCTCAGTAGGATTTCTTTTCAAACATAAGTGGCTAAGAGCATTTGTTTCATATTCATAACAGACATCAACTCTCAATTCAACAGGAAAGTTCTCTCCAAGATCTTCCTTATATTTCAAATTATCAAATGTCAGTTCTTCCTCATCTCCTTGAATTACCTTCTCTCTAATCTTCTCTTTTCCTTCCAGGGTAAAAAGGTTTCTTACAGATAACGAAGGCAAAGAAAACGACTCCCTATTAATCCCATATAAGGTACCAATTATCTCTCTTTGCTCAATAGTATCTTCTCCAACATTTTTTAACAGTAAAGAAACATCAAATTCCTCCTTATTATTATCAGAAATTACATTAGGAGGAGAATCTTTAACAAAGCTAATTTCCAAACCTTTATCCCCCCCAACAAAAGTTTTACCTGTAGCACTTTCCTCAACAGTTTCTCCTTGACAGCCTGCAATAATTAATAAAACGCCTAAAAGAATGACTATAATCCTCTTTTTCATAGTTTATTAAATTAACTTCCTTTGTTTATTAATTTTTTGGTATTTTATTCCAAAAATACTCTCAAATAATCAACAGCAAAACTATTCTTGGCAACTAAGTTTATTACATTGTCTCCCCTTACAACAAAATCAGTTATATCTTCATAATAATCTAACTTCCTTGTGTCAAAATAGATATTATAAGCATTAACTCCCAAATAGCCGGTCTTTCTATAATCATCATCAAATATCATTTCAACAATTACATTCTTACAATCACCTTCGCAATTAAAAATATCATCAAAATCTTCCCTATCTAAATAGAAATTATAACTAACATCAGATCCTTCTTCTAACTTCAATTCTAAAACCAAATCCTCTATTAAATAATCTCCCTTAGAGATTTTAAATACAATCTCATTTTCTCCGGCAACCAATTTTTTTCTACTGATTTCTATAGATTGCTCACCGGCATCACAAACAACGAAGTCACTGGTAATAAGCTTATTATTAACTAGTACAGATAACATTCCTTGTTTCTTTAAATTTCTACAATTCAAAAAGAAAAACATGGTTGCTTTTTCTAATCCCTTCTTTTCACTATTAGACAAAATAAAAGATCTCTTAGCAATCTTATTCTCAATTAAAAAGTCATGTTTCAAATAAAGATTAGATAACTCATAAGAACTTCCAAACAAGGATTTACTAACACTTAATTCCAAAACATTATTTTTCCTTAAAACGCCTTCTGGTATTTTAATAGGAACATCATTAGTATGAACCTCATCTTCAAAAACAATAACATCATTAACTCTTATCCTTAACTTGCCTTTTCCGTTTTTAATAAAGAAAAATAAATTCAAATCTTCAACCTTATCAACATTATCAATAGAAAAAGAAAAGGATCTTGGCCTATCTTGGAAATAACTCGCTGAAACCTTAATGCTCGTAGCAAGATTGATTAACTTGCTATCAACCTTAGAAAACAAAGTAACATCAGATATGTCTTTTGATATCGTCTCTTTATCAAACTCGTAAACAACACCAGGAGAAGCGCTCAATAAAGTTTCTCCTTCCCTGATTTCAAAGTTTTCTTTATCTACAGAACCAGAATCCACACTCTCATTCAACAATTCAGCTCTTTCTTCCGCAGGTAATAAAAGAACGTAACCAACGATAAACAAGGCAATAAGAATGATGAGGGCTGCTATAGCCAGGCCATCCTGTTGCCCCTTTTTGCATTTCATTAATAAACAAATAACTTTATTAATATTTAAAGTTTTCTTAACCTAATGAAACTAATAAACTCCAATTTCAAAAAAGGTTTTGCAAAAATAAAGATAGAAAACCTGGATGACATATGGTGTCTGTCTCAAATAATCGATCAAGGAGATTTAGTTACTTCTAGGACACTTAGAAAAATAAAGCTAGGAGAAAAAGAGGAAAGGGCCCAGAAAAAAATATTAAAACCTGCAACAATAAAGATAAAGGTAGAAAAAATTGAATTTCACAAAACACTAAACTCATTAAGAATTTCTGGAAAAATAAAGCAGGCTCCAGAAGATATCCAAAAAGATTCTTATCACACACTAAATATAGAAGAGAACTCCATATTAAAAATAGAAAAAATATTCCCTCAATACCAAATTAAAAAAATAAAGCAGGCATCAGAAGAAAAACAATTAAAGGTGTTAATAATAGCATTTGATCGCGATGCGGCTTCTTTCGCAGTATTAAAAAAATACGGTTATGATTACCTCGGAGATATAAGGGGGCAAGTAGCAAAGAAAAGAGTAAAAGAAAAAATACAAAATAATTTTTATAAACAAACAATAAAAACAATAAAGGAATATGTAAAAAAATATGAAATCGAACATATAATCCTCGCTTCTCCTGCATTTTGGAAAGAAGAATTACTAAATCAAATAGAAGAAAAAGAGCTAAAAAGCAAAATTACCCTAGCTACATGCAATTCAACAGGCAAAAATGGCATCAATGAAATTCTAAAAAGGGCCGAAGTAATAAAAGTACTAAAACAAGACAGAACAATCCAAGAAACAAATTTAGTGGAAAGATTATTATTAAACATCTCAAAAAACAAACTTTCTGTTTATGGTCTAAAAGAAGTAGAAGAAGCTTCTAATATGGGAGCAGTAGAATTATTGTTAGTAACAGATTCATTAATACACAAACTAAGAGACAAAAACAAATTCCAAAAACTAGAAAAAATAATGAAAACCATAGAATCAAATAAAGGCGAGGTTCATATAATTTCCTCAGCCCATAATTCAGGAAAAAAACTTGAGGGCATATCTGGAATAGCAGCCATCCTTAGATATGAAATTAAATAAATAATAACCTAGGTTCCCTCAACAACAACCTAAATATCATCTTGCTTGGAAAATCCCTATCCTTGCTCTCAATAATTTCTTTAATTTTCTCATTACTAAACATTTCAACTAACTTGTTATATTTATTATCATCAAACTTATCCAATTTCTTTCTTATAATCAAACTCAACCATAATTCTCTACCAATTTTCTTTCTCCAATTTCTTTCATAATTTCTAAAACTTTTACTTAATTCCTTAGCAGCAATCAAACCCGGTATAACCCCTCCAAAAGTGGTTGCCTTAACCTGGGTAGCAGCATCTCCAACCAGAAAAACATTATCTTTCTTAGTCTTAACCTTGGGATCATAAATGGGTATTAAACCGGATTGATTCTCCAAAATCCTATATTTTCTTTTCGCTAGCAATTTCTCCAAATAATTCCAAGGATTCCTATAATCAACAACCGCAACCCGGGCAATCTTGTCATTCTCAGGAACAATCCACCCAAAACAACCATGGCCCAAAAACAATTCTACTAGGTCCTTATTAACATCCATTTCAACTCTATATTGCATGGCTGTAACAAATTTTCTATTTCCATACAACCCGGCCTTTTTAGCAACAGAAGAAAAAGAACCATCAGCCCCAATTAACAAATTTGTTTTTTCTTCTCCTTTATTAAAAGTTATTTTACTATCTTTAAAATCTTTAAATCTCCTATTAAAATAAAATTCTGCCCCCTTATCCAAAGCATTAAAATAAAGATGTTTATCAAATAATTCTCTATCAATAACATAATTTTCTTTTTTGAAATTTACATCAATAAATTCTTTATTAGGAGCTATTATCCTCATTGTTTTTATCTTATTAACAACATAATCATCTTTAACATTAATTACCTTGTCCAAAGATCCTGTTAATATACCAGTACATTGTATTGGCCTTCCAACCTCCTTATGCTCCTCATAAACCTTAACATTATGTCCTCTAGCTAACAAACTAGCCAAATAACTTCCAACAGGTCCGGCACCAATAATGGATATCATAACTTAAACATACTGAAAAATTTTATAAAGTTAATCTATTAGTAAACTATATAAACAAAATAATCCAACTTAAAAATATGGGTGTGGCTAAAACATTACGAGACCTAAAGAGATTAAAAAAGATAGTTAACGTTTTATTCAAACTTGAGTTAGGATTTCTAATAGAAAAACTAGATCTCAAATCATACTTAACATTCAATAAAAAACTACAAAAAGAAAAATTTCGACCAAGAGCCATATCTCCACAAAAAATACGCCAAGCATTAGAAGAACTTTCGGGAACATTCATAAAATTAGGACAATTACTAAGCCTAAGACCTGACCTAATACCAAAAGAATACTCTCAAGAATTTGAAAAACTCCAAGATAACATAAATCCCTTCCATTACACAATAGCAAAGAGGATCATAGAATCAGAATTAAAGAAACCAATAAGAGAAGTTTTCAAGAGTTTTGAAAAAACCCCAATAGCTTCAGCATCAATAGGACAAGTGCATAAGGCCCAGCTAAAAACTGGAGAAACAGTAGCCATAAAAATACAACGTCCTGGAATAAGAAAAATATTCGAAGCAGATATTGATATTCTATACTACTTAGCTCATCTAGTAGAACGCCATATGCCAGAATTAAAACACTATAACCCAACGGAAATAATTAAAGAATTTGAATCCTACACAAAAGATGAACTAGATTATATGAAAGAAGGAAAAAATATCGATATATTCTACCATGGTTTTAAAGAAGATAAAGGAATCAAGATACCAAAAATTTTCTGGGATTATACAACAAAAAAAGTTCTTACAATGGAGTTCATCGAAGGAACAAAAATAACAGATGTAAAAGATTTCAAAAAATTCAAAACAACCAAGAAACAGATAGTGGATGAAATAGCAAAATTCTTCATAAAACAGGTTTTAGAACGTGGTTATTTTCATGCAGATCCTCATCCTGGAAATATCTTCATAACTCCAAAAGGAAAAATCGCTTTATTAGACTACGGAATAGTCGGAAAATTAGACAAAGAGCTAACACTAAAAATAGAAAACTTATTTCTTGCGATGGTAGAAGGAGATAGGAATCTTCTGGCAGATTCATTAATTGAACTGGGATTTGTAACAGAAGACGTTAATCTGGCAGAATTTAGAGAAGACTTAGCATTTCATTTAGGTAGCTATCATGACGAAGCATTAAAGGATATAAAAATTTCTGTGTTATTTTATGATATGCTAGCAATAGCAAGAAAATACAAACTAAAATTCCCTAAAGACTTTGTTCTTTTAATAAAATCAGTAGTAACAACAGAAAGCTTTAGTCAAACATTGAATCCAGAATTTAACTTTGTAAAAACATGCGAACCACTAGTAGAAAAAATAGAAAAGGAAAGATCATCTCCAAATTACATAATGGAGTCTTTAAAGAAAAACCTTTTTCTGTTAAAACACAATGTATTTAATTTCCCAGAAGAACTATCAAAAACATTAAAAAGTATACAAAGAGGGAAAATAAGGGTAGATATTCAAGACGAAGACATAAAAAGATTTTCATTAGAGGTAGACCGTTCAAGTAACAGGATAGTTTTTGGCTTGATAATGGCCTCACTAATAATAGCATCAGCATTGGTAATGTTAGCAAAACTGCCACCCCTATTATTCGGCATCCCTTGGTTGGGGATAATATTTATGATACTCGCAATAATAACTGCGATATTCCTTGTTATCTCAATAAGCAAGGAAAAAGGAGGTGATTAAATGGGAATATTAAAAAGAATAGCGAAGATCGGAGTTAGATTGGGACTAAAAACTGGAAAAGCTGCAAAAAAAGTAATAACTTCTCCGACAACAAAAAAGGCAGCAACAAAAGTAAAAAAACTTACGATAAGGGAAGGAAAGAAATTAGAAGCAGAGCTAAAAAAAGAGCTAAGAAATCTAAAAAGGAAACCTGTTAAAAAAAGGGCTAAAAAGAAAACAAAGAAAAAAGCAACTAGAAAAAAGAAAAAGTGAACATTGATTTTCTTTTATTAATAATAGCATTTCTAGTTCTAATAATCGCATCTCTTTTTGATATTAAAACAAGAGAAATCCCGGATTGGCTAAACTTCTCACTAATTGCCATCGCACTATCAACAAGATTAACATATGCAATAATAACAAAAACATGGCCCTTTTTCTTTTACTCATTACTCGCATTACTAATAGCATTCATAATAGGCTCAATAATGTATTACACAAAACAATGGGGCGGAGGAGACACAAAATTATTAATTGGATTATCTGCATTATTAGTAACACTACAAACAGATAAATTATTCCTAATAAAACTAATAATAAATATCTTAATCGCTGGTTCGATATACGGATTAAGCTGGGCAACAGTATTGGCAATAAAAAACAGAAAACAAGTTGCAAGAGAACTAAAGAAATCAGTAAAACATTATCATAAAATAAGCACCTTAATTTTAACCCTCTTATTGATTTTATCTTTATTCATACCAAACAAAGAATTAAAAATAATAATAATGCTATCATTAGCCTTATTAATGATATTGCAATTAATTACTCTAATAGTTAAAGCAATAGAAAAAGTTTCTATGTATAAAAAAATTCCAATAAGCAAATTAACTGAAGGGGATTGGATAACAAAAAATATCTACATAAATAAAAAATTAATCTACAATCAAAAATCTCCTGGAGTAACAAAAAAACAAATCGGATTACTCAAAAAAGCAAAAATAAAACAATTAATAATTAAAGAGGGGATTCCATTTGTACCCTCATTCTTATTGGGTTTTATCCTAACTCTTCTATTAAGATTATTTTAAAATCAAAAAAATTTATATAAAACAACAACAAATTAAGAATGATGAAACGGGCCCAAGTAACAATATTCATAATTCTCGCATTAGTAATCTTAACCATAGTTGGAGTAATTGCCTTTTATTATACTAATTTATCAAATCTAAGCATAAAAGACATAAATTTGCCTCAAGACATAAAAAATTACAAAAAGCATTTATCCGATTGTATTCAAACAGTTTCACAAGATTCAGTAACAACAATAGGACAAACTTCTGGATATTATATTTTACCAAAAGAAAATTTCCAAGAAATAACAGCATATTATTATTACAATAAACAAAACTTGGTTCCATCCATAGAAAAAATAGAATCAGAGATTAATAAGTACATAGAACAAGAATCAGAAAATTGTAAAATAGAAAAATTCGGTTCCGAACTAGAAACAAATGCTAATACAATAATAAAAAATAACATTGAAACAGAGATAACCATAAAACAAGATATCACCTATAACGATCAAGAATACAAAATTAAAGAAACCTACAAAAACGAATACGATATAGCACTCAGAAAACTAAGAAAAGTAGCAGAAGAAATAATAGACTTACAAGTAAAAGATCCAAAAAACATATGTTACTCCTGCATATTAGAATTAGCAGATTCAAATAATATAAAAATTGACATAACCTCATTTGAAAATACAATACTTTTCATCTTAACAGACGAAGATTACATATTCACTTTTGCAAATCAATACTAAAATGAAAAAAATAATAATAACAATAATTGTAATTTTACTAACTACTAATGCATTATCAGAGACTAATACGCTCCAAACGATGCTCATTAACGGGCAATTGGGTGTAGATACTCCATGTTGTTGTTATCAAAAACAGGACAACAAAAAATGCAATCCTGGGCTACAGTAATGTACTCCCTAACAAAAAAAGATGAATCAAATGAAAAAACCACGGGAAGTATAACAAAAGTCCCAGAAAAACCATTCTTAGATAGAAGCTATCGGTCAGGTGACTGCGTAGCAGAACTAAAAGTAAAATATAGTAATACTTTATTAGAACCAACGTCTTCATTAATAAGTTCATTCTCGCCATTGGGAGTCTCCCCAAAAGGTATTCTTGACATACAAGATATTGAAGAAGTAGTGGAACTAAAAGATTGTCCGCCCTTAAAAGGAAAAATTAAAAATACTTTGATAGAAATAAAAGAGAATCAGGATCATTATATAATAGAACTAAAATCCAAGGGAAAGGAAACAGAAATCTCTACTATAGTAAACAAAAAAGAATATAATTATAACAACTTAAAACAAAATTCAAAATTAGTCTTAAAAATAGATAAAGAAAAAAAAGAAATCTCAATAATAGAAGCACAAATCACTAGCCTAGAAAAAACTAGCTATCAATTCCCTGATATCCTAGATCCAGTTAATCTTCCAAAAGATTGTTTCCTTGCATATGTAAATGGACAAATACGGATAGATGAAACAAGATGTAATAAATTCTTTGTACAATATAAAAATAAAGAAATTGAAGTAATTCCAAAAGGACTTACAACAATCAATGAAGACACAGTAAAAGGAAAGTATACAATCAAAATTAACAATAAAGAAATACATGTAGATGGAACGGCAACGGTAACAAGTGAAACATCACTTCTGATCCATAAAAACACAGAAGCAATAATAGGCAACCTAAAAATAAATACTAACCAAGAAGAACTTTGTTACCAAGATGAAAATTGTAAAAACCATATTTTAGAAACACCATCAGGAATTAAAATAGTAACCAATGGAAAAATAACAATAAAAGAAGAAATAAAAGATATCTTAACTAGTGGAACAAACACAAATAATTTCTGTATTAAACATAGCCCAGTAAATTGCCCAGTCCAAACAACATCCTCGGATCAATTAAAGATTTATTATAACAAAGAAGATAACACATATTATTTCGATTTAGATGATTGTGATAGTACTATCAAATTCTTGAAGGCTTCAAAAAACACTCTAAAATGGGAAGAAATAAATAAAATAAAAATAGAATGCAAATCAATAGTTAAAAAATACATTAAAGAAGGATATTATGAATCCAAAGTCGGCCTTTTATTCCCACTAAAAAATGAGGGTGTTAATGCACTAAGAACATTATTTAAAAAATATAATATCGTTTATAATGACAAATTGCCACTTCCGAAACCAGCAAACTCAGAAGTAATGGAGACAGGAATATTAACACCACAAAAATGCTGTATCTCAAAAGGAAATCCCCTACCAAAAGAGATTAGTCCTTATTTCGAATGTGATGAAAATCGTAGATATTGTAATGCTATTGCCAAAACAAGATTTTCTGGAGGAGGTTATTATTATCCAAACGGAGATTTAAACAAAGGCAGGACAAATGTAAAAGAAGAGATTAAAGTGTGGTGTTGTGAATACTTTAATTAAGGAATCCTTTCCTCAATGTCTATATCTTCTTCCTCAACCTTCGGTTCTTCAACAATTTTTTCTTCTTCCTTAGGCAAAAGAATCTTGTTAGCTATTTCTTTTAACTCTTCATTGCTAATTTTCAAACTTTCCCAACCAAAATTAACCTTATCATCCTTATACCTAGGAATAATATGAACTATAACATGATCAACATTCTGTCCAGCTATTTGGCCATTAGCAACGAATATATTCGTCCCTTCAGCCTTTAAACCATCATAAACAGCCTTAGAAATCCTATTGGCCAAAATAAACATCTGTCCAACCAGGGTATCGTCCATCAAAGCTAAAAAAGAAATATGTTCTTTAGGGAACAAAACAACGTGTCCCTTGGCAGCGGGGTTTATATCCAAAACAGCAATAAAAAAATCATCCTCATAAATCTTTATAGCTTCTATTTTACCTTCTTTAATCAAACAAAAAGGGCATTGTTGCTGCTGTATCTCCTTTAATTCTTCAGGGGTCAATAATTCTTGTAATTTAGCCTGTTGCTCCTCAGGACTTAATCCTTGTAACTGGCCCCGTAATTCCCTAATTCTCTCTTCAGATAACATGAAACAATAACATATTTAAACTAATAAAAAGCTTTTCATTTTATGATATCAATAATAATTCCCGCTTATAATGAAGAAAAATACATAGAACCAACCTTAAAGTCAATTAAAGAACAATCTTTACAAAACCATGAAACAATAGTAATTTGTAATGGTTGCACAGATAACACATATAAAATAGCAAAAAAATACGCCCAAAAAGTATATCAAATAAATGAAAAAAATGTTTCAATAGCCCGTAATCTCGGGGCATCAAGAGCGAAATATAACAAACTAATCTTTCTGGATGCAGATATAAAACTAACAAAAAATACATTGGACATAATTTCAAGAATTAATAGTTTTGGGACCTGTAAGGCTCTCCCGGACAATAATAAATTTATAGCTCATTTAGTTATGAAAATAAAAAATGCCATAAACAGAACAGGAAGATCAACAGGGTTAATCTTCTGTGATAAAAATCTCTTTGACAAAGTAAAATTTGATGAATCAAAATCTTTAGGAGAAGACACTGATTTTATAAAAAGATGTAAAAAACACTCTAAATTTAAACTTGCAAACACACATGTAATTAACTCTATGAGGAGGTTTGAAAAGGTTGGTTATCTTAATCTTATCCTTTTTTGGTTCAAGAAATGGGCAACTAATAAAAATAATTATCCTCCAATAAGATGATATTAAGCTTTTTTGAAGAATTCCCAGTAGAAATAAATCTAAAAAAAATAAAATTAATAAATTTTCCATCTAAATTATACATAGCTTCTAATTCCTTAAGAAATTTTCTTAAGATTAAAGAACAAATAAAATCTAAATACATCAAAGAAATAATTTATTGGCCAACTCTAGAAAAACAAGAAGGTTATTGGATTTCTCCTTTTTCACGCACAAAAGCATTAAAAAGAATATTTTCAGAATTAAAGAATAAAAAAATTCCAGTAATGTTAGACTTAGAACTTCCATTTAAAAAATTACAAATAATAAAAAGATTATTCCAATTTAATAAAAACAAAAAACTAATCTATGATTTCATAAAAACTTATAAAGGCAGGGTATACACGGCAGAATATTTTTATTCTAAAAAAGGATTCCTCTCACCCAACCTAAAAAATAAAAAAATAAAAATGTTATATTCTTCAGTTCATCCATTTACAAAAGAATTCATAAAAGAAACTGCAAAAAACGCGATTATCGGATTAGGAATAATAGATAAAGGAATAGACAAACATAACCCAATACTTTCTCCAGAAAAGCTAAAACAAGAACTTCAAATACTTAAACAACAAAAAGAAGTAATTATTTTTAGACTTAGCGGATTAAATAAAGAATACCTTAAAATTATCCAAGAGTCCTACTAATTCCAAGAATTTCAACAGAACTTACACCATCTAAATCCTTCAAAGAATCTTCTAAAGGATCTAAATTACTTTTTTCCTCATCTAAAATAAAAATAACTTTAATCTGCTTCAAACCAAAAGCGATTTCATCAACCTCTTGCTTAATACCTTCTCCACCAAACTCCCCAATAGTCTCTTTAATCATTTCCTTAGCTACTTCTACATCAACTTCTGGTGTTTCTAATCTTACTCCCATTAAAATACTAACCTCTGCCATTTTAATTAGGTCCAGAAAAATCGCAATTCTTACACGTATATTTTGCAGCTATCTCTCTGCAATGCCTACATCTTATTATTTTCCCTTTTCCACATTCAGGACATTTAAACTTAGCTACACCCTTATCATTAGTTACATCTTTCTTACATGAAATGCATCTTTCCATAGCTACGGAAACAAATATAAACATTTATAAGCTTTTTCAATTTGGCTCCTGTAGTGTAGTCTGGATAGCACTTAACCTTGCGGAGGTTAAAACCCAGGTTCAAATCCTGGCAGGAGCAGTAAACCAAAAAATGTTCAAATTCTCTTCCGAATCTTAGAATTTTAAAGAATTTTTTCTATTAAATAAATCTTTATAAGTATAAAAAAACAGGGTTCTATTATGGCAGAATTACATTCAATAACTGGTGCGTTCTATGAAGACTTTCCGGGGATAAGTCCTTGGAGAGGTTATTTTATCACGGGCATGGATGGGAGATAGACAATGGAATAGAAGGCCTGCTTGCTGACGGATATGGACTTTCTAGAATGGCGGGAACTATGGATAAGGAAAGATTGGAATTTAAAAAACAGTATGTAAGAAATCTGGGTGCGGCATTTGATTATAAATCTTCACTAGAAAATGGAATTTAGTTAGGAGAATACGTTTCAACTTCAAGTAATGATGGTGGAAGGTCTATCTGCAAAACTAATTTATGTATAAAAAATTTAACTTTCAGACGATTGGATACAGGAACCACAGAAGAGTATATTAAAGCATTGATTGATAGCATGGTGGAGAATGGCCAACTAGAAAGATTCAAAGATCCAGAAACAGGGGAAGAAATGATTAAATCAATTGATAAATAAAAAATTTAAACATCTTCAATGCCTTTCTCTGTAATATTAAATATCGCTTCACCATCTGGTAACGCTGGAGCGTCCACTAACTTAGCAACTCTGGTTCCTTTCTTACCTTTTCTCAAATAAATTCTCACCTGAGAATTATGTGCTACAATATTTCCTCCTATGGCTGCAGTGGGATCTCCAAAAAACACATCCGGCCTGGACATAACCTGGTTAGTCACATAAACACAAACATCATAAGAACTTGCCAATTTCATTAAAGTATGCATATGTTTATTCAACTTTTGTTGTCTGTCAGCTAACTGTCCCCTTCCACTAAAATCAGACCTAAAATGTGCTGTTAAACTATCAACAATAATCAGCTTAACATTTTCCTTCTTTAAGATTTCCTCTGCTTTTTCTGCCAACAGCATCTGATGGTCAGAATTAAATGCTCTTGCTACTTTAATATTCTTCAACACTTTATTGGGATCTAGTCCCATGCCTTCTGCAATCTGTATTATTCTTTCGGGCCTAAATGTAGATTCTCCATCAATAAAAACAACCTTACCATTGGCTCCCCCTTTCTCTAAAGGCAATTGTGCAGTAACAGCTAAAACATGAGCTATCTGACTTTTTGCACTTCCAAATTGACCAAATGTTTCTGATATGCATCCAGTTTCAAACCCTCCCCCTATTAATTCATCAACAGCTTTGCTCCCAGTTGTAATCTTAATTACTTTCTCTCTTCTTTTCAAAACATCTTCACCAGTCTCAAAACCCATATCCAATTTATCTCTTGCGGCCTGAATTATTTTTCTAGCTGTTGATTCTCCAGATCCTATAGCATCAACTAATTTTCCAGGACTTAATACTGCTATTGACATTAAGTTATCATAACCTACTTCTCTTAATTTTTCCGCTGTTGCTGCCCCAACTCCGGGCAATTCTGCTAATTCATCTTTCTCTTTTACCATTTTTATTCCTCTTTTTCCTCTTGAACTTCTTCGCTAGATAAATATAGCTCTTCTTGTATCTTCTGCAACAAAACTATTGCTTTAGGAACATCCATTCTCCTTAGATTAATAACATCACTTCTCCATATGTCCTCATCTTTTTTCTTCCAATTCCTAGTCAAACTAGCTGTTTTGAATTGTATTTTATCTCCGTCGTTTTTCCTTTCATTTAACCAAATAGCAGCCTCCATATTACCAGACCGCCATTTTTTTATGGGTCTATTTGCCATTTTAAATACCTCCTTCGCTTTCGCATTTTATTTCATCGGAGTCCAAAAAGAACTCACAATTATCTTATTATATTAATTATTTATAAATACTACGCATATTTGGCCCATATAAGTATACTAAAG
>JAFCDD010000037.1 GCA_017609845.1 Candidatus Woesearchaeota archaeon
AAAAATGCGTGAGCCGGGATTTGAACCCGGGTCAGAGCGTTGGCAACGCCCCATACTAACCACTATACTACTCACGCATATTAAGAATTTGTTTATTTTATACTTTTAAAGTTTTTCTTTTGATTTTTAATACTTATATTTAATAACCTAAAAGTTTTTATTTATGTATTGTTAAATTAATAAATAAAATGAATATAAACGTTGATTTACGGGCTATCTTATTGAAATTCTTTGAGCATGGTCCAGCAGTGGATAACACTATGTTACAAGAAGGAAGAAAATTGATAAAAGAAAAAATACCTGACTCTTATCTTGATATAACTGAAGAAGGTATTTATAGCATTGTTGAAAACAACGGAGGACTTTTGGCTTTGGTGGAGAATGTTATTATAGATAAAAGAATACCCCATCCCTTATCTATCCGAGATGATAGCTCTGCTATTGTTAATCTTTTTGAATATAATAATTGCTCCATTCTTGAAGAGAGAAAAAAAGAGGCAAAAATACAAATTGGACAGATAGATTTTTCAATCATCAGACCACAAATGGATTACTTATGCTATGTTTTTGATGGGAGAGGATATACTTTGGGTAATGAAAGAATAATACATCTTTCTCTTAAAAGATTGCAAGAATTACATCATCATTACGAAGAAATTGGTCCATCAGTTAATGTTGAAGGTTTAGAAAATAGAGATATTCTTAGAGTAATAGAATCTATGATCAAAATAAGGGGGAAAAGTCCAGAACTATCTTAGGGGCCTTCTTTTTTAATAACAAATTTAGATCTTATTTTTTTGAATCCTAATGTTGCTATAACTCGAAAATCCTCAATCTTTACATTTAACTCTGGATTCTTATTATCTAATTTTTGATCAGAGACAGAAGCAAATTTTAATATGGTATCTTCGATTTCTTTCTCATTCAAAATTACATTTGTGATTATTCTTCCGTACCTAATATGTTCTATTTGTATTGGTCTATTTTCACCATCACAAATTATTTTTTCTATCCTTTGATCACGTATCAACGGGTCTATTTTTCCGAATTTCTCTAAATCCCTAAACAGAAAATATCTTATTTTTTTATTAAGTTCTTCTGAGTAATCTATTTTAAATTTTTTAGTTGCTTTGTTGATTAGTTTTGTTAATAACTCTGATTCCAAGACATTTTTATTTTTTTTATATTTTGGAGATATTTTTTTAATAATATATTTAATTAAATTCTTATTAACCAGTGGTTCTATTAAAGTGTATTTATTTCTCTGAATTAATGCAGAAGCTAAAACTATATTTTTTGAAACCAGCAAAGGATATTTTTCTGATTTGATTACTCTTTTTATTGGGGGGTTTTCAAGTTTTTTTATTTCTTCTATTGTTTTTGTGGGTATTTTTGGAGTATATGCTTTTTTGATTTTTGGTATTATAATTTTTTGATTTTTTAATTTTTCAGCTGCAAAAAATAAAGCCCTAAAGAATCTTTTTGCTATCTCTCTATCTGTATTTTGTTTTGGTCTTTTTTTAATTATCTCAATTATTTCTTCTATTTCTTGTTTATCTAAACCAGATAATCTTGCTTCCCTTATAAACTTTGTATGCATTTTAGAAATTTGATTTTGGAAGTGGTTTTGGAGGAAATGCAGACACCGCTGCTTTTTCCCTTACATATTTTTCTAATAACAGCAAGCCTCGAGACAGATTTTTATTTTGTTCCAATAACATTTCCAGTTTCTTTATTAATGGTTCATCTGTTCCTTGTTTGATATCTTTTGCTGCTTGCTGAAACAAAGAAACCATTGCATTCATTTTTTTTGTTAATTTATTAACAGACGTAATTAAATCTGCCTCTTTTTTTTGTAGAGAAATATTAAGTTCTAGAAGTTGTTTAATCATAGTATCTTTTGATGTTTTTGGCAAGTTTATCACCTCTTAGTTTTAAACTAATTTAATACTATAAAAAGTTTTTGATTAATTACATTTCTGGCGGCATTCCGCCCATTCCTTGAGGCATAGTGGACTCTTTTCCTGCTGATGCTAGAACATCATCTATTCTTAGAATTAATTCTGCAACTTCTGAAGCTGATTTTATTGCTTGTGTTTTGATTTTTAATGGTTCTATTACGCCGTTTTTCCATGAATCAACTACCTTTCCAGAAAAAACATCTAAGCCATACCATTTTTTCTTTGATTCGTGTTGTGATTTTAATTCTGTTATTGTGTCTATGGGATCAATGCCTGCGTTTTCTGCAAGTGTTCTTGGGATTATTTCCAATGATTCTGCAAATGCTAATACAGCTAGTTGCTCTCTTCCTGAAAGTTTATTTGCGTATTCTCTTAGTTTTAATGATAATTCAATTTCTACTGATCCTGCCCCTCCAACAGCCTTTCCTGTTTTTAATGTAGCTGAAATATCTCCTAAAGCATCTTTCATTGCTCTTTCCACTTCATCAACTACATGCTCTGTTCCTCCACGCAATAAAATTGTTACGGCCTTAGGATTTATGCAGTCTGTTACATACGTCATTTCTTCATCATTTACTCTTCTTCCTTCAACCAAACCGGCCTTTCCTAAATCTGATTTTGATAATTCTTCTAAATTATTTATTATTTTAGCATTGGTTGCCCTAGCTAATTTTTCCATGTCCGATTTTTTAACACGCCTTATTGTATAAATTTCTGATTTGGCTAAGAAATGTTGGATTAAATCATCTATACCCTTTTGACATATAACAACATTAGCGCCTGATTTTATTATTTTATCAGACATGTTTTTTAACATTGATTCTTCTTTTTTTAGAAATGCTTCCATCTGATCTGGGCTGTTAATTGAGATTTTTGCGTCTGTTTCAGTTGATTTGATTTCTAATGCTGAATTTATTAAAGCAATTTTGGCATTTTTTATACTTCTTGGCATTCCTGTATGTAACCTTTCTTTATCTATTATTAAACCATCTATTAATTCTGTGTCTGAAACTCCATCTCCGGTTTTTTTCTCTAGTTTTATATTTTCTAGATTGATTAATGTTTTATTATCTTCTTTTTCCATTATTTGTTTTACTGCTTTAACAGACATGTCTGCTAGTTTTTCTTTAGCGGATGCTCCTTTTCCAGTCATTGCTGTTATTGCAATTTTCTTTAGAATATCCTCGTTATCTTCTGATATGTTTTCTGATATGTTTTCAAGAATTTTTTGAGATTGTTCTGCAGCCATTCTATATCCTTTTGCTATAACAGTAGGATGAACGTCTTTATCTAATAATGATTCGGCATTTTTTAGTAATTCTCCTGCCAATACCACTGCTGTGGTGGTGCCGTCTCCAACTTGGTCTTCCTGGGTTTTGGCAACTTCAACAATCATCTTAGCTGCTGGATGCTCAATACCCATTTCTTCAAGAATCGTAACTCCGTCATTTGTTATTGTAATGTCTCCTAGGCTGTCTACTAGCATTTTATCCATGCCTTTTGGTCCCAATGTAGTTCT
>JAFCDD010000038.1 GCA_017609845.1 Candidatus Woesearchaeota archaeon
ATTGTAAAAAAATTCAGGGATTTTTATTGGGAAACTGCAAAGCAAAGAATTCATGAAGAGATTAAGGAAAAGGAATTAGTGGCTGTTTGACTGGAGATTCTTTGAAACACCAGGGAATGTTAGGGAATTGTATTTAAGAAAGAGATGACTTAAAGTATTCTATTGTCTTTTTTATGCCCTCTTCAAAGTTGATTTTTGGCTCCCAATTAAGCTTTTCTTTTGCCAGAGAGATATCCGGCTTACGTTGCTTTGGGTCATCTTCTGGCAATGAATTAAAGATAATTTTTGAAGAGCTTTTTGTGTAGTTGGTTATTTTTTTGGCAATCTCAATTATTGTTGTCTCGTTTGTATTGCCAAGGTTTACTGGACCTACATAATCCTGGTTCATCATATTGTATAATCCTTGTACTAAATCCTTAACATAGCAGAAGCTTCTGGTCTGAGAGCCGTCCCCGAAAACAGTTATATCTTTGTTTTTTAAAGCCTGAACAATAAAATTAGATATCACCCTGCCATCATTTTCAGCCATTCTTGGGCCATATGTGTTGAATATCCTTACAATTCTTATATTAAGGTTGTATTTTCTATGGTAATCCATGAACAATGTTTCAGCAACTCTCTTGCCCTCATCGTAGCATGCACGAGGACCTAAAGTATTTACATTGCCCCTGTAGGTTTCAACTTGTGGGTGTATTTCCGGGTCTCCATATATTTCTGATGTTGAAGCCTGCAAAACCCTTGAGCCATTAAGTTTTGCAAACTCAAGAACATTTATAACACCAAGAGTGTTTGCCTTTATTGTTTCTATTGGATCAAATTGGTAATGGACTGGAGAAGCAGGGCATGCAAGATTATATATCTGATCAATGTGCTCTTTTACAACATTTCTTAACGGTTGTGTTATATCATGGGGGATTACTTTAAAATTAGGATTATCTTCTAAGTGCTTTATGTTTCTTATGCGGCCTGTAAAAAAATTATCCATGCAGATTATCTTATCGCCGTTATTCAAAAGGAATTCACATAAGTGAGACCCTATGAATCCTGCACCGCCTGTTATTAGTATGTTCATCTTTTACCTCTTAAAAACAACTGGATTCTATTTACTTATATAAAGCTTTTTATTTTTAATTTAATATTTCCATATGTATAGTTAAATAACAAAAAAGTAGTTAATAGAAAATTATAAATAAAAAGCCATTAAATGGGTTGTTATGACAAACACAAATGTAACAAGAGGATATGGAATTCTTGAAAAATTTCTTGCAAAAAAAAGAGCTAAAATAGCAAACAAATTTATTCCTTTAAGTTTAAGAAATGGTAAAATTTTAGATGTTGGTTGTGGAACAATCCCTTTCTTTCTTATTCATACAAAATTTGCTCATAAGTTTGGTCTTGATCCATTCGTTAATAATAATCTTATAACTAAAAAAATAAAATTGAAAAAATTTGATATAGAAAAAAACATTAAACTACCATTTCATGATAATTATTTTGATGTTATAACAATGTTAGCTGTTTTTGAGCATATAGACCCTAATAAATTAATAGATGTTCTTAAAGAAATTAGAAGAGTACTCAAAAATGGTGGGAGATTTATTCTAACTACCCCTTGTCCTTGGACAGATAAAATACTTAGAATTATGGCTAAATTAAGATTGGTAAGCAGAAAAGAAATAGAAGAACATAAAGGTGCATATTCTCATTCATCTTTAATTTCATATTTTGTGAATGCTGGGTTTGATAAGAGTAAAGTTAAATTAAGATATTTTGAATTTTATTTAAATAATTTGGCTTATGTAGATAAATAAAACAACTTTTTTTGCATTTTCTAAATAATATTATCTTTTCTTCTTCCTTAATCCTTAAACTTAAAATTGATTTCTCTTGTTATCCTAAGAAACAATGCTAAAATTAGGGTGTTATTTTAATCAACAAACCTATATTTGATTATAAACCATACTGCTTTAATTCCATCTCTCCACGTTATTTTCTTGCCTTCACTAAAATCTCTTGAGTAATAATTTATAGGAATCTCTTTTATTTTAAATCCTCTTTTTAGTATTTTTGCAGTTATTTCTGGCTCAAAATCAAAACGCCTTGCTCTGAGTTTTCCAATTTTATTCAAAACTTCTTTTGTGAAAACCTTATAGCAGGTTTCCATATCTGTAAGCTTAGTAAAAAACAATATGCTTGTTATTAGAGTTAAGCCCCAATTGCCAACAGAATGCACAAGGTAAGTAAGATGCCTTCTTTTAAGATGCCCTTTTTTTGATTTAAACCTTGAGCCATAAACCACTTTTGTTTTTCCTTCAAGTATTGGTTTGATTAGCTTAGGATAATCTTCAGGATTATATTCTAAATCTGCGTCTTGAATAAGGATTATATCTCCTGTTATGTACTTTAAACCAGTCCTTAAAGCAGTTCCCTTGCCCATATTCTTTTTATGATAAAGAACTTTATGTTTTTTCTCGATTTTTTTCAATATTTCCCTGCTTTTGTCTTTTGAGCAGTCGTCAACCAGGATTATTTCTTTTTCTATTACTTTTCCTTTAAAAGAAGGCAAATTTACTTTTTCAACCTTTTTTAGGAGCTTTAATAAGGTTTTTTCTTCATTATAAACAGGGATTATAATTGAAAGCCTCATTTTTATTTACCTTTGTATTCATATAACCTAAAATAAGGGTTATCTGGCTCAAGTCCAGTTTTGTATGTTATGTCAATTGTGTTTTTCATAAGCCAATTGTATTTTTCCGGCTCATTGCAGTGCCACTGGCCATGTTTTGTGCAATTATTGCCACTTTGGTTAATCCTTCCAAAGCCAGGGGTATAGCCATCATACAAGTAATTGTTTAAAACAAAATATTTTAGGTTATTGCTTTCTACTTGCTGTTCTATCCAACTTACATTAACTGCTATCCACCATGCACAAACTCTTTGCGTGTAAAAAATAAATGATTTATCATGTGTTCCAGCAACACAGGCATATTTTTCCTGTCCTATATTTTCATTAATATAATCTGCAATAACCCTTACTTCATCAGGCCTTTTGTAAATTCCAAATCCCCCTATAACCAATGCAGATGCAACAGAAACATTGAGCAGGAGGTATATTATGACTATAACTGAAAGAATGCTTTTTTGTTTTGTTGTCTTAATCCTCTTGAAATAAATATTACAAATAAATATTGTGAAAAGCATTATAATTATTATTCCTATATAATATTTGCTTAATAAATTAAATAAGAGAAATAATCCATAAGATTTTGATATTGCATTGTATTCTTGGGGGTATATTAAAGGAAATCTTGCTATCATAAATACTATCCAGGAAAGGGTTGATGCTATCAGCAATGGAAATATAATGCTTTTTTTCTTTATGAATAAATCTAAAGAAT
>JAFCDD010000039.1 GCA_017609845.1 Candidatus Woesearchaeota archaeon
AGAATTTTCATTATTATATCTTTTTTGAATCCTTTCATGCCGCCCTGATGACCATATACTTTTGAATTGAGTATTAATCTCACAAGGTTGTTGTACATTTTACTAAGTGTCTTTCTTATTAATGGAGAGTTTGCTCTTGCTAATGGGTGCCTTTTTGATGCCACCACTATTTTTTCACCTTTATTGAAGTTTTCAATAAAATCTTTCAGATATAAAGGAGATATGTCAAGATCAACATCTATGTAAATTATATACTTTCCTTTTGATTTCTTTATTGAATTTGAAAGTGCTTTTCCTCTTCCAAGCTTTTTATCATTATGAAGATGAATAATTGATTCTGATTTTTTTGCTAATGTTTCTGCTATTTCCGTTGTTCCATCTGTACTTCCATCTTCTGCAATTATTATCTCAAATTTCTTATTTAGTTTGTTTAGTTCTTTTTTAACTAAAGAAACACACAAAGCTATTGTTTTTGCGGCGTTATATGCTGGAATTACTATTGAATATTCTGGTTTCATAAAACAATCTTATGTTATGAATTTATAAAATTTTCTAAAGGACAAATTATCTTATTAATTCCTAATCCCATATTAACGAAAACTTTTTATAAGAGCCAAAAAGAAAAATTGTATGAAATATTATCATTTTCTAATTGCTTTAGTAAGCTTTTTGGTAGTTTGGTTTCTTACTCCATGGCTTATTAGATTTTTAAAGAAAATCGGTCTTGTTGTTAAGGATATGAATAAAGAAGGCAGACCCTTAGTTCCAATCTCTGGCGGTTTGGTGGTTATGGTTGGTCTTTTTGCTGGCTTAATGCTATTTGTTTTCTTTAGAACCTTTATTGTTAATGGTGCTGGCGGGATAGAAATGAATGGAGATTCATTAATGTTAATCTTTGCTGCCTCCACTACAATATTGATAATCACTTTTATTGGTTTTGCGGATGATTTATTGATCAAGAAAGGTTATGATTCCTCTGTTGGTTTAAGACAATGGCAAAAACCTTTGCTTACTTTGGGTGCTGCAGTACCTTTGATGGTTGTTAAGGCAGGATATAGCAAACTTGCTTTGCCGTTTGTTGGTGCTGTTGATGTTGGTTTATTATATCCTTTACTTTTAATTCCTCTTGGTGTTGTTTTTGCTTCTAATATGGTGAATATGTTGGGTGGTTTGAATGGAATGGAAACGGGCATGGGAATAGTTTATATTGGAATGTTGGGATTATATAGTTATGTAAATCAAAGATATGTTGCTACCATAATTGCATTGGTAACTCTTTTTGCTTTATTGGCTTTTTATAGATATAATAAAGTTCCTGCTAAGATATTGCCGGGAGATTCTTTAACTTATTTGTTGGGTGGAGTGATTGCCTGTATTGCTATTTTGGGTAATATAGAGAAGGCTGCAATAATAGTTTCTATTCCTTTTATAATTGAATTTTTTCTTAAATCAAGAAGCAAATTTAAGGCCCAAAGTTATGGTTATTATAAGGACGGTAAAATACATTCTACATATAAGAAGATTTATTCATTGACGCATTTTTTTACTAGAAGTGGAAAATATACGGAAAAACAAATAGTTTATTTTATGATTGCTATTGAGTTAGTCTTTAGTAGCTTAATTTGGGTGTTATAAGTGATAAGAAATTTATTTAATAAAGTAAGAAGTGATCCTTTTCTTAGAGATAATGCTATTTTGTTTATGTCTTTATCTTTATTGAATATTCTTGGTTATTTGTTTCATTTTTACATTGGAAGAGCTCTTGGGCCGGAAGGTTACAGTATTGTTGGTGCTTTGTTATCCATAATGTACATTATTACTGTCCCATTATATACAATTCAAACAGGAATGGCAAGTTTTGTTTCTAAATTTAAAGTTAAGGAAGAATTTGGAAAGATAGCTTATTTGTTTAGAAAATCCTTAAGAAAAATGTTGATTTATGGTTTTATTATTTCCGTTGGTTTTATTATAATTAGTCCTTTAGTTGCTAAGTTTCTTAATATGGATAATTTAGTTCCTTTGTTTGTTTTAGCTTTGTTTATGTTCTTTGCTTTATTGTTACCAATTAACCGTGGATTGTTACAAGGATTGCAAAGATTTAAGGGATTGGGTTTAAATTATATTTTAGAAGGAATCACCAAGCTAGGAAGTGCTTTGATTTTTATTCCACTTGGTCTTGGTGTAAGTGGGGCTGTGGGAAGTTTTGCTTTATCTTTTTTTATTCCTTTTGTTTTAGCTTTTTTTATATTGGGTAAATGGTTAAAGGTTAGGGGGGAGAGATTTAATACCAAGGAGCTTTATGCTTTTTCCTTGCCTGTTTTAATTATGCTGGCTGGCATGACTTTATTTTATACCTTGGATGTTATTTTGGTTAAACATTTTTTTGATTCGTTGGATGCTGGTTATTATGCTGCCGCATCTTTATTATCTAAGATTTTATTTTTTGGTACTTTATCAATTAGTGTGGTTTTATTTCCCAAGGTTACAGAACTTCATGCAAAGGATAAAGCAACTAAGCAGATATTGGTAAAATCCATTGGTTTGGTTCTGTTGTTTTGTATTCCTGTTACATTATTTTATTTTTTATTTCCTGAATTTGTTATCAATCTTTTATTTGGAAAGGACTATCTGGCGGCTTCTAAAATAGTTGGTATGTTTGCTTTGACAATAACAATATTTTCTATTAATTATCTGATGAGTTTTTATGCTGTTGCCATAGGGAAAAGAAAGTTTATCTGGTTAATTATGTTGTTGGCTATTTTGATGGTTTTAAGCATATGGTTTATACATAATACTTTATTAAACGTCATCCTTATACTGCTGGTTTTAAATATTTTGTTGTTTATTATAATGTTTATAATAACACTGAAAAAATGAATTATCTTGCTTTGGTTATTCCTGCTTATAATGAGGAAAAAAGAATTGGGAACACTCTAAAAGAATATGTTAATTTCTTCAAAAGAAAATATGAAAAGAATTTTTTAATATATGTTGTTTTAAATGGGTGTAAGGATAATACCCTAAGCATAGTTAAAGAATATTCTAAGAAATATCCTCAAATAAAATATCTGAATGTTAAAGGGAAAATTGGAAAGGGAGGAGCAATAATACAAGGATTTAAGAATGTTAATGGCAAGTTAATAGGTTTTGTGGATGCTGATTGTTCTACTAAGCCAGAAGCTTTTAATGAACTAATTGAGAACATAAATAATTATAATGGTGTGATTGCTTCTAGATGGAGTAAAGGAGCAAAGATAAATAAAAAACAAAAGTTCATCAGATTAATTGCAAGCAGAGTATTTAATAT
>JAFCDD010000010.1 GCA_017609845.1 Candidatus Woesearchaeota archaeon
CTATTTATTGATTTAAGATATGGAACAAGCGGACTAACATACTTAACTAACTCAACTCTAATCTTGTCGCCATCAAAATCAGGCAATTCAACATCATAAATACTTTTAGTCCATCCTGTAGAACTAACTTCTTTATCATCCTTTTTCTCAAACTTCTCATCCCCATAATCCACGCTAAAACTCCATTCACAAAAATCTTTTAAATTTTCTTCACAAAGGAAATCAAAATTAATTTCATCCTCAACATCTCCTAATTTTCTAGCTAAAACATAATCAGACATTGTAAATTCATTTTGCTTGGATCTTAAAAAGGAAATTAATGCCAATTCACCATCACTAACTCCTACTACAGAATAAATCTTTTCATGATAAACTGGGCCGGTATTTCCAGTAACAAATAAAACAAACCAGAATACTCCAACTAAGAATATCATAATTATTATTCCTAATAAAATAGTCAATATACTCGTGGCACCTTTTCTAAACATTTTCCATAATAACTCCCATCTCCATCATTTCTAATTTATCATCAACCAAAACTAACTGCTCAGAAAAAAAACAATTATACTGCTCAAATTTACAAAAATTCTTCCTATCTTCAAAACCATCCTTATTTCTAACAACAACATCATTAATCTTAACCCAAATATAATAATCGGTTACCAAACATTCATTAAGTCTTTCATCATTAAATTTACTTTTATCAATAACACCAGGATAACCCCTTTCATCTCCATAAGCAAAACAATCAGTACTATAGTATAATCTCTTCATTAACAAGCCGGCTTCCAAATCATCAATATTAACATCCCTAGCAACAACACTAAACAACATAAACATTGAAAACATAATGAAAATTGCACTAAATATAATGACTCCGGGAATAGATTTCATCATCTCTTTACTTACCATATTAACTCCTTAATTCAATATAATCTTCCTTATCATAAGTTCTTATAGACTTTAATTCATTAATACTAAATTTATCAGCCTCAAAACCACTTCCTATTTTATCATCAACAATATAAAAATCAAATTTAACTGGTTTTTTAATTATAATATCATTATTAGCAAAGTTAACAGTTTCTAAAATTAATTTGGTATCTTTAACTAAAATAATCCTGTCAAAAGATTCCTTGCTTAAATACTGATAATAAATAAAATAAACACCAAACCCGACTGCTGCTGCTAAAATTAAATAAACTGCAAACATTGCAACCATTGTTTCCCCCCTTTTATTCATTTTTAGGATAACACAACTAATTTATCTTCTATTTTTATTGATACACTCTCAAGATTTCCGGTTCCAGCATATTGGGCATCTTCAAATTTTCTATCTTCAAACCTTTTACAATCAATTATCTTCTCGCAATCAGAATCTTTACATAAACAAATGCAACCATCTTTTTGACACTCTTCAACACCTTCAATTTTACCCATCTTTAAAACATAACCTTCTGCCAAAAAAACATTTACGTCTCTTTCTCCATCTACTCCCATTTCTCCAATATTTGAAACTATAGCATCAAAACTTTCTCTGGAAGCAGGATCAGACGTCATTCTTCCTGGAACAACTGAAGCATAAATCTTACCGCCAACACCAAAAATTATGATAACTATCCAAACACCAATAAACAACAAAATAGCTTGTTTTAACGTTATCATAGAAAATCAAAAACAAAAGAAATACTTAAAGGTTTTTATTAAAAATCTTATCCACAGATAGCAATAATTTCTTGCGAACAGGGAACACCTAATTGAGAACATGAATATTCGGTATCATCAGCGACCCCGTCTCCATCTTTATCAACTTTAAAGGTTTGTTGGCAATATGATGAACTACTTACTAAATTTTCTCCTCTAGGTAACTCTAATAAATCTTGAGCCCTTTGACAATAACTCTTACAATTTTCAACAGCTAAAGAAATATCTGTTCCGCTTGTTGTTTTCCAAAATGTATTTTTAAAAGTCTCGGTCAAACCACCAAATCCACCTAGAAAAAAAACTATAACAAAAACCAAAACAAGAACTACCAAAGCTGCAATTATAACAGTATTTAAAGTTAATTCTGCACCCCTTTTATTCTCCATCAACCTCATTTTATATTATTTTAATCTATTTGTAATATTTAAATGTTTTGGAAGTTCCAAACAAACTAAACATTTACCTACAAACATCAAAATTATTTTGAAGTTTAAAATCGGTATATTTGCTAGGTTTACACTTGTTACTTCCACCAAAACCACAAGGATCATTATCACAATTTAAATCATCTACATGACACTCTCCAAAGTTACCTAAATCGCACATGGGATAATTAGAACCGTCATACATCCACATACCAATGAAAGCAGAAACATCGTCCTTTAAATCTGCAGGGAATTCATCAGAAGAAAAATCTTTAGAATAACCAGTATAGGCCTCGCATTTACCATAATATTTATAACTAGAGACTGCAAAACAAGATGCACACTTTCTACCTTCTTCGTAATCAAGCATAACACACCTCCACGGACCTTTATCATTTCCGTTTCCTCTTTTTTTAGCAAAATTATTCGCATCCTGGGTGCATACGGAATCTTTCCCAAGACCTCCCACATAACCTACTCCTGCACTGGCACCAGTCCATTTCCCGCAATCATCCATAAACTCCCTCCTGATTTCACTAAAAGGAAATTCATAATAGTTGTTCTCAGAAAGATAATTATTTATAATGTCTTTATAGCCCTTGTACCTTTCTTCTTTCTTTTCTTCATCCTTAAAATTACATTTAGCTAAGATGTAATCAACAGAAGGACCAATATAAATTTTCCTTTCCTTGTCTACAGAAGGAAATAAAATTTGTCTGATATCAGAAACCTCCCTATTATTCAAACTTTCCTCTTCGGGCAAATAATCATTGAATGATCCTAAATTGAATATTAGATTCTTTTTATTTTTGGCTACACCAAAAGCACTTTTAATTTCATTACAACCCTTGCCAGCATAATTATAAATCATTCCCTTCAAAAAATAGAATTCAATTTTAATCTTATCTTTAGATAAAAGTTCCTTTCCTTTTTTATTTGCAACATCTATTTCTTTCGCAGCATCTTTTTTATTTCTTTGAGCTAAAAATTCAAATGTTGTTCTAAGGGATTTTTTAAAATCGTCAACGCCTTCGATACTTCCAATAGCATCAGCCTTTTTTTTCAGTTTAGCCAATGCTTCTTTAATAAATTTAGGGTAAGGGTTTTCTTCAGTGTCTTCTCCACATATTTCATTAACAGCTTTTTTTAACTTATCATAAGCTTCTGGAGCAGTTATCCCTTCTCCTTCTTCACCATAAATCTCAACAAGCTCGATCAAACGAGAATCCGTTGCGCTGCATTTATCAATAGATTTAACGGCCTCATTAGGATCGATATAAATTAAACATTGAAAGATTCTGTGGTCTATATCTTGTTCATCAAGAAACCTTTCATGAACCCCTGGTTTTGAATACTTTCGTGATCTTTCTTTACAACTCTTCAGACTCTCCAAAATTTTTGGATTATCAAACACATTTCCTTTACTGCATTCTCCAAGACTGCTTTCAGAACAAGAATCACTCAAACCCTCATACTTTTCTTCATCACCCAATTTTTTAAATTGTTTATCGCTTAATTTCAAAACATCTTCTTTATGACTAGTAAGCTGGCCCCAAAAGTCTCCAACAGTTCCTTCTCCTTTACTAGCAGCCTTAAGAACAGTGGGAATTATAAGAACGAGAACTAAAACAGCAATAGCTCCGATAACAATAGTCCTAAATGCTACCCCTTTTTTATTCATAATCCTTTTTTTCATTTCAAATTATTTAAAACTTTCTAACCTATTGTCAAAATATCCATTAAAAATTCTTTAATTTCCCCAAAATATCTTAAAAAATAAAAAGCCAAAAATAAAACAACTAAAGTAATAATAAATCCAATTATAAACCTCCATTCAACACCCTTTTTATTAAACATTTTTCTTCAAAAATCCCAATAAATCAATCATTTTATCTTTCAATAAATAACTCAAAGCAATAACCAATATTACAATAGCTATGCCCAAAATCAATTTGGCAATAAACTCAAAACTAAATTCTCCTTTTTTCATGATATCATCCCCTCACAAAGATTTACTGCCAAATCAGAAGTTAAGTACACAATGGTAGAATGAAACTCGTTACCCGATGCAAACGCTTGCCATAATCCTGCAAGCCAAGCACCTGCCCCAGCACCCACAACACCACCAATAAAAGTCCCTCCAACGGGAATAATACTTCCTATTACACCGCCAACACCGGCACCAACTAATGCAGCTCCGGCAACATCTCCTCTTTCAGGTAAACTAAGCCTCTCTAACAAATCCTGTTGTCTTCCAGCAACGAACAAAACATAAAGAGCTTTTTTATTGTCAATTTTAAATTCATCTACACCAACGCTCAAACCTTCTTCCTCAAATTCATAAAATTTAGTACCAACACCGGCTATATACTCAGAATAAGTTTTTCCTCCTGTTTTAGAGCCTTTTTTGGTAGCCAAATAATTAGAAAATTTTTCAACATTAATAGTAACTTCTTCTTTGGGCCTTATCTCTGCACATTGAAAACAAAGAACTTTTTGCTCCAAATTAGAATAAAAATCCGTGCCCTCTCCAAATCTCCACCAACAATTAGACATTTCATCTGCAATTTTTTCTATTATTTCCATTTCTGTATCTGTCCTTCCAATACTAACCCTATGCATATTACAAGTAGTCGGAAAAAAACTTTCACCAGTAGTTCCCCAAACTCCCGTCCAGGAAAGCAATGGAGTTGAAGTACCTTTAGTCAAAGCCTTAAGTCCAATAGAATTCTTACACATATAATCTCCAGGAATATCTTTAACTGCTGGAGCCCAATAAGCACCCATAAAAACCATCAAAATAACTAAGCTAAAAACTGCAATAATGATTTTTAAAGGAAAACTGACTTCCATTCATACACTCCTTAACATCCCAAAAACAATCCAAAATAAAAGCAAAACAAAAAATGCAAAAATAATAAATTTAACTACGGTTCCAAATTCCATAAAAACTCCTTATAATGTCCTTCTTTTCCTTATGCCATAAATTATTGCAATAACCCCAATCAGAATTATCAAAACCTGATAGCCTGTACCTTCAGTAGGCAAAAATCCAAAAATACCTGACACTTTGTCCTTTATCAAAGGCAACAATCCTCCCAAAACAACTAAAACTCCAACAAAAGTTAACATCCATCTCATTCTTATTCCTCCTTTTTAGGTCCTTTTTTCCACATTATGGCTCCAATCACCAATCCGAATAATGAAATAAAAAACAGCCAAACCGACAATTGGTCCAAAAAATAATTATAATAAACAAAATTATAGTATCTATATTGATAAAACAATCCTAAAACATCTCTCAAAAATACCAAATAAAATAAAACATAAGTTAAGGAAATCCAAAACATCATAGATCCGCCCATTTTCCTAAACAAAAACAAAACTAAAAATATAAAAGCCAAAACTAACAGAAATACAATATATGGGCCAATCCAATCCAAAAGATAAACACCAGTTCTCGCTTCCCATAAAGACAAACTCAAAGCCAAAATAATCGCAACTATAATAGCTAAACCTCTTCCTGCCTTATCTCCAAACCTTTTTCCAAAAACAAATTGGGCCAATATCAAAAACAAAGCAGTAAACAACAAAAAATCTACCCATTCTGCATAACTATAATAAAGATCTACAATACTATTTCCATAACCGCCAAAATAACCAGAATAACTATCTCTATATTCTTCGCCAAACTTTAACCAAGATCCTCCATAAAACGTATTCATCCCAGTATGCGCTCCAGAAACTAAGAACATTCCAACAAAAGCTATAACTAAAAATAAAACAACACCTACTTTTTTATCCATAAAATTAAAACTATCTCCTAATTATTTAAATCTTTCTAAGCTCAATAAATAAGTAGTTTTCAGTAAATTTTATATAAAAAAGAATCTTTCAATTAATAAAAGAGGCAAAGATGTTAGGAACCCAAATTATAATATTAATAATTCTAATTCTGCTATCTGCATTTTTTTCAGGGATTGAAACTGCTTTAATATCTATGAATATGATTAAAGTTAATTCTTTAATCAAACAAAAAAAGAAAGGCTCAGAAACCTTGCACAGAATAAAACAAGATCCACATAAATTTATCATTACCATTTTAATAGGAAACAACCTAGTCAATATTGGTGCGGCCTCATTAGCAACAGTGGTTTTTACAGATTTATTTGGATCAAGCGGACTAGGAATAGCTACAGGAGTCATGACTCTTTTAATATTAGTTTTCGGTGAAATAACTCCAAAAACATTTGCAAGCCAGAATGCAGAAAGAATATCTCTCCTTGTTGCAAGACCAATAGAATTACTCTCCATAATTCTCTCACCATTTGTTTATTTTTTCGGAATAATCTCAAGAATGATGTCAAAACTACTTAGGTCAAAAGAAGAAACGCAACTCTCAGAAGAAGAATTAAAAACAATAGTTACTATGGGCAGAGAAGAAGGAATTCTAAGCAGAGAAGTTGCAGAAATAATGCACAATATATTAAAATTTGAAGGAACAAAAGTCACAGAAGTAATGACTCCAAAAGTAAACATGGAAATAATTGATGGCAAGGAAAAATTAAAAAACATAGTCAATTTTGTTGTTAAAACACCTTATTCTAGATATCCTGTTTACCTCAAAAATAAAAATAAAATTATTGGTATGCTAGACGTAGACGATATCTTAAAATATATTAAAAATAAAAAATTGAATATAACAGTCAAGAATATAACAAGACCAGTATTCTTTGTTCCAGAATCTAAAGAAATAGACGATTTACTCTCTGAATTTGAAAGTAAACAAACTCCTTTGGCTGTTGTAGTTAATGAATACGGCAATGTTTCTGGCATAGTAACTGTTGAAGATGTATTAGAAGAAATCGTAGGAGATATTTTTGATAAAAGTAAAAGAGGGAGTATTTACATAAAAAAAGTAAGTGATAAATTAATTAGAATAGATGCAAAAGCCACTGTTGAAGAAATAAACGAAATCCTTCACTTAGGATTAAAAGAAGGGCATTTTGAAACCATCGCAGGGTATATTGAACACAAACTTAAAAAAATTCCTAAAAAAGGAGAAAAAATAAGACTAAAAAATATCACAATTGAAATTGATAAAGTAACTAAACAAGGGATAAAAAGTGTTAAAATAATTAAATCTTAAAAACATTTAACTAACCAAATTCATGCCGCCGACCAACAAATTAAATACCAAACTTCCAATAACAGCAACAATAACATAAATTAATGTTCCTCTAATCAAATTCTTACCCAAACTTGTCTTTTCTGCAATTTTATCATCACCATTCTCGATAGAATTACTTAAAATAGTCAGAATCCAAATTATCTGCAATATATAAATTCCAACAACAATTTGAAAATAAAAACTAGGAATAACATCATTTATATTAAGAATATCAGTTATTCCACCCAAACTTACTACATCACTGCCCTGCAAACCCTCAGTTAAACCACTCAACTTGGCAATAATCGCAACTATCATAGATTCAACACTAATAACTATGGAGCCATAAAACTAATCTGACTTTTCATACTGCTAATTATTTCAGCAAGTAAATCTTTCAGTCGCATATTAACTCTATGAATCCTTTCCATATACTGGGAAACACTAATCAGACTTCTTGCTACAACTTGCGGACCTTTTTTTGCACTTTCTATTAAAACTTTCATTCCTCCTTCAATAACAGCAGAAGGAAAAAACTTCAACGCACCCCTCTCAGAATCAAATATGGCTTCTTTAACACCCATGCCTCCCCTCCTAATATTCATGCTAACTAGTTTGAAAAGATTTCCAGTGTCTGTACCCTTCAAACTCTTAGCCACATCCTCAAAAGCCAACTCCAAAGGAATCCCATCTCCAACCCTGTTACCCAATTGAAACAAACTTCCGGCAAATTCCTTTTCTAATCTTTTTGTCTTTTTTCTTATTTCTATTAATCCTTTTGTTCTTGTTTTGTAATACATTCCAAAACTTAAAGCCAAACCCAAAGGAACCAAAAAACTCATTAACAAACTACCCAAACCAAATGGACCACACTTGCCATCACACTGATAACCCAAAAAATTTCCTCCCATAAAAGTAAAATCTTGGTAACCAATCGAATGCAGTATCACCGGCATAAAACCCATAACAATAAAAATGAATGCAAGAAAAAAAGAAACAAAAACAAGACCTTTGTCTTTTCTCATTCCTTCATCCATCAAATAACTTTCACTGTAACCCGTAGGCCTCTTAGTTAAAATATTCAAACCAACAAAAAAGACCATCAAAGGCAATAAGATATTATACAATACCATAATATGATACCATTTAATCGAACCCCCCATAAAACTTCCAATCAAAGGAAACATAACCAATCCCAATATTGGTAGAATAACTCCCAACATATGTAAGGTAGTAATGGGACTGTGCAAATTATGAGCAAAATTCAACATCTTGTCATAAGTCCCCTCAAGCATAACATCCAGAGCCTTATCCAACAATTCAACTCTTCTTTTTTCACTTGGCTCAACCAAACTTCCTTCAATTAAATGAAAACTTTGAACAAACTCCTGGTTAGTATCTTTCCACTTTTCTAAATAAGAATCAAGGCTCTCTCTTATGGTATTATGTCTCCTGGTTTCAACATCCCAAAAAATCTTTCTTAAATCTAATGCTAAAGGATTTCCAACATGCTCTGCTGCAAACTTAATTGCATGCTCCAGATTACTAGTATGTCTCATATACATAACAATGTATAAGATACACAAAACCATCTGATTGCTCGATTTTAATCTCCACCGGTTTGCAATATAACTCGGCAGCTTGGATAAAGGACTAATCACTGCAGCACCAACAATAATCAACAACAAAGCCAAAAATAAACTGGAAAAACTAAATGAACCAATCACAAAAGATAATATTACTACAAACAAACCCAAAATAATAAACAAAGCACCAACAAAAACAGCGAATCCATAAGCTTGATTAACAGTAATATCTAAATGTGCCATCTCTATATCTCTTTCTAATTTCTCCACATCCTTTTCTTTAGCTTTAATTGTAATTAAATTTCCAACTTTCTTAGCGGCATTTTCATAAAATCCAGACTTGGCCATCATTGCCTCATTTCTAAAAATTTCATATTCTCTAGAAAAAACTTCATCATTAGGAACATCATAAAGTTGTACTTTCTTTTTCAACCTTCTAGAATATTTCTCTAAAATCTCCTCATCCCTCATTTAAGTGTCCTCTTCCTAATCTCTTTTTTTAACCACTCATCCCATTCAAAAAATATTCTTTTACTGTCTAAATGACCAACTTCACCCCTAATATGATCAGAAATCATATGAAATTTATCATTAGACATAATAACAAAACCTGCTTCTAATAAATCCAATCTTTTTGTCCTGTTCGCATATTCAACCAATGTCTTCTTAATCTTCGCTCTTAACTCAATATTTTCCCAAATTGCTTCCCAATCTCCTGCCCACTCTTTTACACGTCCAGCAATACTCTTAATAATATCACTTTCACCGTTCAACAAATCCTGAGTCAATTCCAGTTTATCTTCTGTAGGATTATATCTCATTAAATCAACAAAACCTTTCTCTTCCAATGGATCTTCTTTCCAATGTTTTCTCACTTCAGTTATGCTCATAACCCTACGCCATTTATGTAGGCCATCAGGACTCTTAACCGGATTACTTATAATAATAACATCAGTAGCCTTAAAACTTGTAGCAGGAACTTTCAAATCATTAACAACTCTGTCAAAAACACCATAAGGACTATCACCATGAATTGTACCTGCAACAACATTCGCTAAAGCACCTATTCTCATAGCTTCATACAAAGCAAATGCTTCAGCGCTCCTTATTTCACCAACAATTAAACTAGAATCTCCCATTCTCAAACTGGTCCTTATTCCTTCATCTGCCTGTATCTCTGTTCCACCTTTAGTCAACGCACTCCGAACCTTCATTGACTGGATATTATAACCCAATTCCCTTAAAGACTCAGTAGGTAATTCTAAAGTATCTTCTATAGTAATAATTCTATACTTTCTCATTATTTCAATCAAACTTGATCCCAATAAACTTGTCTTTCCGCTGCTCCTCGTACCGGCAAATAATAAAGTTCTAGAACCATCGATCAAAAAACTCAATAAGCCAGCAGCCATATCATTAATCATATTATTATTCATAAACAAGGGAAATGTCCATGGTTTATCCCTATGCCTTCTTAGTGCATAAGCCAGTCCATGGGGATTAAGTGGCTTTTGTATAACAGCAACCCTTGCTCTGGCCTTTGGTAAAATTAATTCTGTATCTAAAACTGGATTAGCTTCATCCAGAGGTCTCCCACTCAATATCCTAAACTTGGTGGCCCAGGAATCCGCATCTTCAACGCTAGGCATTATATTAGTAACACATTCATCATAATCTCCATGCACAATAAAAACTGGAGTCTGCCCTATTGGACCATTAATAGTTATATCTTGTATTTTTTCATCCTCCAACAAAACTTCTATAAGTCCAAAACCAATTGTATATCTAACCAAAATCCACGCCATCTCATCCAATTCTTTTAAGCTCAAATCAACATTCCTATTCTCCGATAATTCCTGCAATAAATCCTTCCCAATATTGAAAAAAGTAATTCTCATCCTTTCGGGATCTAAAAATTCATCTTCTCTTGGTTTATGCTCGGCCAAAACTTTTCTTGCCAAGTCAATTAATTCGTATTTCTCTTCTGTCAATTTAAATTCAGGAGGAGTCACATGATACAAATACTTAATATCTCCTGGAACCTTATACACAGTAACATCAGATTTTCCAAAAGAATAACTGTCAATAACTTCACCATCCAAAGGATGCTGAATCATCAGTTGGGTAAAAACAAAATCGGGAGTTATACTAGGTCTAAAAGCCATAGTATAAATGCTCCTATCTCCAATCTCATAACCACTTAATTGATTCTTAACCAAACTAATCAACCTTGTCTTGCCCAACCTAAAAAAAATATCTTCTAAAATTTCAATAAATCCTTTTTCCACTTCAACATATTCATCATTTAATTTCTCTAACAGAATTCTTTCACGTCTAATCAATCTTTTCAATTCAACATACGCACCAAGGGGATCAGATCTTAAAAGATTTATAACAATATTATGCAAACCGCTTCTCCAATTCTCTAAAAATGGTTGTGCTTCATTTCTAAAAGCTAAACTTCCTAAACTCAATAATTTTTTCTGTCTAACTAATGATTTGTATAAATTAGCAATCTCAATTAACATCATAGTTTGATCTTCATTATAACTATAATTTCTTCTTTGAGAGAAAATTACTCTTTTAACATCCGGCGCCTCAATCAAATAATCTATAGTTCTTGCCATAACTAAGGGGTTACTCTCTAAATTAGGAACAAAACTCCATGCATTGGCATTAATCCTCATAACATTTTCATTTCCTTCCTTAACAATAAGGTACCCTCTCGTTTGTTCAGAAGCCATTATCACCACTTATAAAAGCTAACATAAACTTTTAATAAAGTCTTACAAATATTAAAAATAATCCCATTAAAATAACTTTCGTTTATCAAAATGGCAATACAAGAACAAACAGATCTATCCTCCATTATTTCTGACATAATGGCGAGAATAAGAGTTTTAGAGAGTAAGTATAGCCTATTCGGAGAACGTGTCTTAATAATAAACAAAAATATGATAAATCAATATCAAAAATTAACTCAAGAGGTAAAGGTTGTGAACCAAGACATTCAAACAATTAAGGGGGATATAGAAAATATTAAAGAGATATTAAAAAAAACAGTAAGTGAAATGGAAAATTTTGCAAGAAAGGAAAACTTAATGGTTTTAGAAAAATATATTAACTTCTGGAATCCCTTAAACTTTGTAACACAAGAAGAATTAAAGAAAATACTTAAAAAATGAAACAGCCCCCAACAGAAGAGGTAATAAAGATGCGCAAAAAAAATGTCCCAGATGATAAGATAGTTGATGAATTAAAAAATAAAAAATATGGTCCTGAACAAATTAATGATGCAATGCAACAAGCAAACATAAAAACAGAAGTAAATACACATCAGCCATCTCCACAAGGCTACGAAGGTTCTATGTTAGATCAAGAAATTCCAATCCCAGAGCCACCAAAAGAAGAAGCTCCAAAAACTTATAGTGCTCCTGCAACACAACAACCACAATTTCAACCAAGTCAACCCATTACTCCTCAATACCAAGCTACATCAGAAGAATTAGTAGAAGCAATAATAGATGAAAAGTGGCAACAATTAATTTCTAATATTGGAGACATTGAAATCTGGAAATCGAGAACCAATGATGACATAGAATCAATAAAACAAGAAATTCTAAGATTAAGCGAAAGGTTTGATAAACTTCAATCTTCTGTACTCGGAAAAGTAACAGAATACAGTCGTTCAATAACAAACATAAACTCAGAACTAAAGGCATTAGAAAAAGTTATGCAGAACATAATGCAACCACTAACAACAAACATAAAAGAATTATCAAATGTAACTCAAGAACTTAAAAAAAGAGCTAAGTCTTAACTTCTCCATTAGATGATATCAGCCTCACTGTTTGAGAAGCAACCAATAATAAAAATAAAACACCTAAAAGTTTAGGATGAAATAAAACCTTCCCTATATCAGACATTACTCCTTGATCGCTACTTTCTCCAGTAACACTCTGAACAGCGGGTCCATACACAACACTAAAAGCATAACCAAAGATCCCAAGAATTATAACTAAAACAATGGTCCATATAAACCATCCTTCATGAAATACATTCGTAACAATAGTTTCCTCCTTAACACCCATCATCATAAAAACTAAAGCAATCACCAAGATTACAACTACCAAAATAACAAACCATGGCATTGCTAAACTAATAACATCACTAACTCCTGGAGTTATAATAAACAAGAACGAAACAACAAAACTAACCAAGAGGTTCATACCTTTATTCTCTCCAAACAACTGAGTTTTTTGTAATATAGCATAAAATATGCCAAGAACAAACAAAAATATAAATGCTGGTTTAAAAAAACTCAACATCGAAAGATCTAATACAGTCGCCATCTTAATCTTTGCCCCTCCCAAATCCTTTTCCGAACTTGGCTAACAATTTTTCGCCATCTCCGGCCCCTTCAACTTTATCTCCTTTACTCAACCACCACACCAACAAAACAAACAAACCAATAAAAATAATCATGGCTTTAGTATCACCATCCATATACCTTATCCAATCAGGTAAAAAGTTAAACCAATCTCCCGCTACATTTGAAAAAACAGCCCATAAAATAAATATCAAAGAGACAATAGAAGCTAAACCCAACAAACTCTTATTTAATCCGGGTTGATCTCCCATCCACAATCCAACCAATAACAAAAACATCAATGCAACAACCATAAATATCGATATATTAGGTAAAAAACTATTCAATAAGGTAACCAAGGCTTGATTTCTAACAAACAACAAAGCCAAAACCAAAGATACAACTAAATTAAGATTTCTTTTACCATCCCCCAAAATTCTAACCTTTTCCAGAACAGCAAAAGTCAAAGTAAATATTAACAAGAAAGGCATCAAAACATTAAACACACCTATACTTTCCCAATTAGTTAACCATTCTAAAAAACTAACCATTACTTCTTCCTCCTCCTTCATTCTTATTTCCAACTATATAAATTATAGCCACAACCGCAATAACCAAAAATATCATTGAAACAACAAAAGTACTATCCCAACTTACAATTAAATACTGAACAACAGGCTCCAGCCATTCTAAAGCACTTAAAAATATTAAAAATATAGAAATAATAATAATAACTCCTATAAGAAATGCTAATTTTTTGATTTTTGTCAATTCAAATTCCTCCTTACTGCCATACAAACTACCAATTAACATCATTATAGAAATAACTAAAACTAAAACTAAAACTATCTGCGGCAATGAAACCCTAAACACATTAACAACTTTTGGGGTAGCAACAACAAACATTGCTATAACAAAAGCAACCATAGCATTCAAATTTTTCTTAGGTTTATTATCTTCACTGCCCAAAATTCTAGTTTTGTCCAAAATTGCAAACACAATTGTAAACGCAAGGATAAACGGCAAAACTACATCAAAAAAACCAAAGTCTTCTAAGAATTGTATCGTTCTAACTAATGGTGCAACCATGACAAGTTTTAAAAAACAAAACTAATATAAAAAGGTTATTGTTCCGGCTCTACTTCTTCCTTCTCCTCATAACTAGGTATTGCGGCCTTATTTATTATCATTATGTCCGATATGGCCTTAACAAGTTGATGAGGAACAATCACTCCTTTTGCTCCGCCCAAAACCTTATTCAAAAAAGAACTCTTTGTTGCTTTTATCCTCCAACCAAAAATTTTATTTGTAGTAACGATCCCTTCCTCAACATCCCCAAAATATTCTCCTGAATCAGTATAAACAGGCATATCATAAACCTCAGTTATTTGTTTTAGCTTTAACACTTTAATAATACCTCCAACACTTTTCAAAAACCTTTTTAAGTATTTAAAGATTTCTATAGTAAATGCATATTTATAAAAATCTTACAATAATAGGGACATCGCATATTTCAAAACAGAGTATAAAAGAAGTAAAAGAAACCATTCTACAAAAAAAACCAGAGATAGTGGCTATAGAATTAGATCAACTAAGATTATTCTCATTACTAAATCCAAAAAAACAAAAAAAACTGCCCATAAAAGAAATTGGTCTTAAAGGCTTTCTTTTCAGCTTAATAGGTTCATATCTACAAAAAAAACTAGGAAAAATAGTTAATGTCTCTCCGGGATCTGAAATGAAAGCAGCATTTAATACAGCAAAAAAAACAAAAACAAAAGTAGCATTAATAGACCAAGATATAAGAATAACATTAAAAAAACTTTCAGCCAGAATAACAACAAGAGAGAAATTTAGATTCCTAAAAGACCTTATTATGGCACCATTTTCAAAAGAAAAAATAAAAATAGATCTAAATAAAATTCCGGAAAAGAAAATCATCAAAAAAGTAATATCCAAATTAAAAAAAGATTATCCTTCTGTATATTTCACACTAATAAAAGAAAGAAATCAAATAATGGCAAAAAATTTAAATAAACTAATGAAAGACTATAATAGTGTACTTGCTGTAATTGGGGCAGGTCACGAAGAAGATATAATTAAAATAATTAAACATGTACACAAAAAAAGAAATTAAATTATTAACAATATCGATTCTCTTAATAGCTTTTGCCTTCGCATTTGATGATAAACAACCAACATTAATCCTTTCCTATTGGATACTTAACTTCATCAAAACTATATTAATAGTAGCAGTTTCATTTTTAATAATACAAACAACACAAAAATTAATAGCAAGAAGATACAATGCAGACATAGAATATTCTTTTTGGAGAATAAGACAATGGGGATTCCAACCTCACAAAAGATTTCCCTATAAGTTTGGGTTTCTGGGAAAAACAATACTAAAAATACCTCAACTACCAATAGGAATAATATTATTATTAATAACAAGTTTTTTCTCATTGGGAAAATTTTTCTTCATAGCAATAAATAGCTATGAACTAAAAGAAACAAAAAGAAAAAGAGCACATAGAACATTTATGCATTTAACAGAATTCGAGAATGCAAAAATTGCCTTGGCATTTCCCCTAACAGCACTATTCTTAGCATTAGTAATCAAAGCAATCGCGCCAAATCTAACAAATTTCATTTTCATAAACCAAATGTTAGCTTTATTCAACATGATTCCCTTATCAACATTAAATGGAAACAAAATATTCATGAATTCTAAACCATTATACTTGTTCTCTTTGGCATTAATAGTATTAACAATAGCATTTATGAGCACCATAACAAGCTTATTATCTTTAACCTTATCCTTTATTATGGCCCTATTAATACTCCTACTTTACTTTATCAAGACAACAGACTAAAGAATCCCTTCTGCAGTAACCATAAAATCGCTAAATAACTAAAAATACCATAAAAAGAGTAAATAGCCAGAATAATGATAATTGCACTCAATAAATCCAAAATACTAGGAATAGCATTAAAAAGTAATAAAGACTTTATAATCAAATAAATAGCAAAAAACCAAGCTATACCAATACCCATATTAAACTTCAAAAGCAATAATACAATTGCAGCAAACATATCCAATAATCCAAATATTTTTAATATCATTCCCCCAAAATTTTAATATAATTATATAAAACTTACTAAAATGGAAATTAAATATACTCCAAGATTATATCAAGAATCAATCTTTAATACATGTAGAAAATCCAATTGCCTAGTTATTCTGCCTACTGGACTAGGAAAAACAAAAACAGCCATCTTATTATCAATACATAGATTAAAAACGCATCCAAAATCAAAAATACTCTTCCTAACACCCACAAAACCCCTGGCAAACCAAATAGCAAAAGAATTTCTAAGTTCAACAACAGTAAAGGAAGTAGAAATACTCACCGGTTCAATACCTCCAAAAAAAAGAACGGAACTATGGCAAAAATCAAAAATATTCATTTCAACACCACAGGGGCTTACTAATGATATAATGAACAAAAAAATTAACATAAAGGAAGTTAGCTGCATAATCTTTGATGAGGCTCATCGTGCAATAGGAGATTACGATTACGTTTGGATAGCAAAACAATATATGCAACAAGCAGCGCATCCAAAAATAATGGCCTTAACCGCCTCTCCTGGTTCAGACAATAAAAAAATAAAAGAAATTTGTGATAATTTATTCATTGATGAAATAGAATCCAGAACACCAGAAGATGAAGATGTTATTTCTTATATTCAAGAACTAAAAGTAGAATGGATAAAAGTAGATCTTCCAAAAGAATTTGAAAAAATACAATCTTACTTAAAGTCGTGCTATAAATCAAAGATTCAAAACCTAAAAAAACTTGGCTTGATAGGATCAAAACAAATCTTCGCTAGCAAAACTCAAATAATAACTCTCCAGAAAACAATACAATCTAAATTAGCTCACGGACAAAGAGAACCGAGATTCTGGCATGGCATAAGTATGGCGGCCCAAACATTGAAAGTCCAACATGCATTGGAGATGTTAGAAACTCAGGGGATTGACTCATTAAATAAATACCTTAAAACGATATTCACGACAACAAAAATAACAAAAATAAAAGCAAATAAAAAACTAGCAGAAGATTCTGATTTTAAGGCAGCTTATAATTTATCAAACTCCTTGCTAGAAAAAAATATCCAACATCCAAAACTAATAAAACTAATAGAAATAATAAAAAAAGAAATAAAAAATAAGAAAATAATAATCTTTAATCAATACAGAGATTCCGCCTCCTTACTAGAAAAAGAACTTAATAAAATTCCAGAAGCGAATGCAAAACTTTTTGTTGGTCAACTAAAAAAAGGAGGGACTGGCCTAACACAAAAAAAACAAATAGAAATTATTCAGGATTTTGAAAAAGGCAATCATAATATCCTAATTTCAACTTCAATCGGTGAAGAAGGACTAGATATCCCTCAAGTTGATATGGTAATTTTCTACGAACCAATACCTTCGGCAATAAGATCGATACAAAGGAGGGGAAGAACTGCAAGACTAAAAAAAGGAAAAGTAATAATTCTAATGACAAAGGATACGCGGGATGAAGCATACCATTGGACAGCATTTAACAAAGAAAAGAGAATGCACAAAATTCTAAAGGACTTAAAAAATAAAATAAAACTAGAACAAAAAACCCTTCCTTCATATGAAAAAAAAGAAACTCAGGTACTCGCAGACTTCAGGGAAAAAAATTCTAATGTACTAAAACAATTATTAGACAATAAGGTAGACGTAACATTAAAATCACTAAACATAGCAGATTACATAATCTCAAATAAAATAGCAATTGAAAGAAAGAAGGTTCAGGATTTTGTAGATTCATTAGTAGATAAAAGAATTCTAACCCAATTAAAAGAACTAAAAGAAAATTTTGAAATTCCAATTTTAATTCTAGAAGGAACAGAAGATATTTACTCGATACGAAGTGTTCATGCAAATTCAATTCGCGGCCTATTATCAACCATTGCTCTAGACTTTAAAATCCCAATAATACCAACAAGAAATTCATATGATACTGCATTACTAATAAGAACAATGGCAGAACAACAAACAAAAACAAAAAAGGATATAGCAATTAGACTAGAAAAAAAACCATTGGGTCTTAAACAACAACAGGAATTTATTATTGAATCATTACCAAGCATAGGACCGACATTAGCTAAATCACTACTTAAAAAATTTGGTTCCATCTCCAATATACTAAATGCATCAGAAGAAGAACTAATAAAAGTAGAAAAGGTGGGCAAAAAAATAGCCCAGGATATTAAAAAAGTTCTTAATGAAAAATACCCTTTCTAGGTATAAGCACCAACATCAATTAAATACTCTGTATCTGCTAAGCGATCTTCTACAGGACAATCTAAACTAATCCGGTTTCTTCCTTTCTCATAAATTCTTTTCTTAAAAATTTCTCTAAGTCTATCCATAACAAACTCTAAATTTCGATGATATCCTTCATTATTAACAATACATACAAGTTTCCCTTCTTTTAATGCTCTCACTACAACAGCAAAAAGTCTCTCGAAATTGCGTACATTATATTTTCCCATTACAATATCCCTGCCAATTTCATCGCTCTTGCTAATCTAGTAACACCAATGCCTCCCCCAAACCTCTCAAACATATCAAAACCCAAATAATTATTTAATTCTTTCAAAACTCTTTCCTTACCAAACCTACTAAATAACAACCCAGAATACTCTCCATTGCTTATATTCATAAAATTCTCTCTCATCTCTTCCACATTACAACTCCTCTCTACAGATCCTATAGTTTCCATTCCAAATAATATCACATCAACTTTATTAAAAACGTTATTATTCAAATGTTTCATATTCCAAAACGGATGGGTTCTTAATGGAAATCGTTCTAGACTTATTGAATTGCCATACTTTTCCAACATTCTTCCCTCATGCTCAGCTTCTAATGTATTTACCCCATATTCCTTACATACATTTTCATAATCAACCATAACAGGAATCTCAAAACCCAAAAAATCTAAAAGTTCTGCTTCCATTTTCTTTAAATCTTCTATATTCCCTTTACTTTCAAACTCGAACATTGGAAAAATTTTGTCATGTCTTCCTTTTATTGGGTTGGGTTCATTTCTATAACTTGTTGTTATACAAAAAACTCCTTTCTGTAATGGATTTTTTAATAATTCAGCTTCCAACCACATCTGTCCTGTCTGAGGCAACGGATACTTTATTCCATCAAACTCAAACTCTGTTATTGTTTTGGGATCCTCGCAAGCAGCTAATATGGAAAGTCTTGCCTGTGCAGGAACCTCTACAAAACCCTTTGCCTTAAAAAAAGATCTCAATTGCGTTATAATTTTATCATACGCTCTAATGTCTTGCATAAAAACACCTCCTTTTAGAATAAAATAGATACTTATAACAAAAACCAGAAATAATTTTTAATGTATCTAATTTACACATTAAAAATATTAAAAGTCATTCATGGTTTATTAACTTTATCATTCTAGACTATATGTTTCCACAATCTCATATCTTGGCCCATCTTTACTTAACTCACTCTTAATCAAACTAAATTCTTTAATTTCAAATTCTCCTTTTAATTCACTACTTTTTAACGTTGCTAATAACTCTTTCTTATCTTTAACATTCTTAACTCTAGCCAAGGTCAAATGAGAACTAAATCTACTTTCCTTATCAAAAAACCCGAGCATCTCTTCATCCACTTTTTTCTGTAACTCCATAACTTTATTTTCTGGTTTTAAACTAATCCAGATAATCTTAATGAATTTTTCATTAGGAAAAATTCCAGTTCCATTTAAACTAGCCTTAAATTTCTTAATTTTAATTTTCTCCAAATTTTCCTTTATTCCTTCTACCTCATCTTCTTTAACATCACCTAAAAACTTCAAAGTCAAATGTAAATTTTTCTTATGAACAAAAACAGCTTTAACAAATGGTTTTAATTTTAACTGAAACTTGTATAATTCATCCTTAATTTCTTTAGGCAACTCAACAGCTATAAATAATCTCATA